>CAZNLA010000325.1:0-6310 GCA_964573385.1 uncultured bacterium | reverse complement strand
GACCAGGAAGGATTTATTTCGGTAGTTAATCCTGCGGCAGAAAGAATACTTGGCGTTACAGAAGATAAATTATTGAGACGTTCATTCGCTGATAAAATATGGCTATATTATAACGAATCAGGTGATAAATTGCGTTATGATGAATTTCCATTAGCAATTACTTTGCGGATAAAACAGCCTATTACCGGTAAAGTTATTGGCATTCATAATCCTGTAAGAAATGAGATACGATGGTTAGATACTGATGTTCAATTAGGATTAGCCCATGACGGAAGCTACGATGGGGCATACATAATTTTTGAAGATATTACAGACCAAAGAAAAGCAACGGATGAAATAACCAGACAAACAAAGCATGCACAAGCATTAGCGAAATCTGCAACTGTATTATCGGATATTTTAGATATAGAGTCACTATTGGAAACTGTATGCCAAACAGTGATGAATACTCTTAACGTTGATTCTGTATGCGTAAACCTGCTGAATGAAGAGGGAGAATTATATAGAGCTCCTGTTTGTTCTGCCAAAAATGATGAAATAGAATCGAGAATTTCAGAGTTTTGCAATAATGAAAGTGATTGCGCTATGATATTTGATGATGATAGAGATGTAATTTTAGTTTCTGATATTTCTGAAAGAAAAGAGAGAAGGGGATACGACAGATTAGACAGCATAGGTGCCAAATCGATGTTATCCTTACGAATTAGGCATAAAAGAATGCCGGTGGGTATGCTGACATTGTTAAACTTCTCAGAAAATAGAACTTTTCGTCCTGACGAATTATCGTTAATAAGTGGTTTAGCTGCACAGGCAGCACAATCCATTTTAAACGCCAGATTATACTCTGAAGCAAACAGACGATTAGATTTTCTGCAGGGATTAAGAAGCATAGAACGTGCAATCTCATCAACTATTGATTTAGATGTTGTTTTAGAAGTATTTTTAAATCAGGCAATTTCTCAATTACGAATTTCTGCTTGTGATATTTTATTATTTGATCAAAATACAATGACTCTTGACTTTGCCGCAGGACAAGGTTTTCGTACACGCGCATTAAAGCACACTCGATTAAGAATAGGACAGGGATATGCCGGACAAGCGGCAATGGGGCAGAAAGTATTAATTATAGACGATTTACCAGGAAGATTAGATAAACTGTCATCATCACCTTTTTTCATGAGTGAGGGTTTTAATACTTATATTGCTGCCCCTTTAATAGCCAAGGGGCAAGTAGTTGGAATAATGGAATTGTTTAACCGGGAACCATTAGAACCTGATTATGAATGGCGAGATTTTTTAGATACTTTAGCAGGTCAGGCGGCAATAGCGATAGATAATGCATCATTATTTAAAGCAAGGCAACAATCTAGTATTGAATTATTAGTGGCATACGATTTGACTCTGGAAGGATGGTCTAAAGCCTTAGACCTGCGTGACAGAGAAACAGAAGGGCATTCATTAAGGGTGACAGATGGTACCGAAAGATTAGCACGGCATTTAAATTATTCTCCGGCAGATATAACACATATGCGCAGAGGTGCGTTATTACATGATATTGGTAAATTAGGTATCCCTGATGGAATTTTATTAAAGCCAGGTTCATTAAATGATGAAGAATGGTCAGTAATGCGGTTGCATCCGTCATATGCGTATGAATGGTTATCGCCAATTCCGTTTTTAAAACCAGCATTAGAAATCCCATATTGTCATCATGAACGCTGGGATGGTTCAGGATATCCCAGAAGATTAGTCGGTGAAGAGATTCCAATGGCGGCAAGAATATTCGCAGTGATAGATGTGTGGGATGCCTTAACATCAGACAGGCCATATCGTAGAGCTTGGTCTGCAGAACAAACTATTGAATATTTAAAGGAAAATGCCGGTAAATTATTCGATCCAAAAGTTGTAGATGCTTTTATTACCATGCATTATGATATGGAACCATTTGAAAATGCAGGTAAATAATTGATAAAACAGATGATTTTGTTAATATTTTGGTAAATTTTATTAAAAATTTGATTAATTTATAGTTTTCTTCATTTTTAGTTGCTTTTTTTTGTATTTATTGATATAATTCTGATGGAGATAAAGTCTCCATTAACAGACCGACACAAGGTTTTGCCTGATTTGGCTTCGAACCGGTTGTACTAGCCTAAGCGTAGTTCATCCATCATGCCTCCCAGTCCCTTATACCATGGCGGTTCTGATACCCAGAAGGAGTGCATGCTATGAGCTACACTGACAAAAATTTATCTTGCCGCGATTGCGGCAAAGGTTTCGTGTTCACCGCTGGTGAACAGGAATTCCATGACCAGAAAGGGTTCACAAATACCCCAGGTCGTTGCCCGGATTGCCGCGCTGCTCGTAAAGCCCAAGGCGGTTTCGGTGGCGGCGGTCGACGTGGCGGCGGAAACTCCGGTCCTCGTGAAATGCATAGTGCTGTTTGCGCAGCTTGCGGAAAAACATGCCAAGTGCCTTTCCAGCCAAGTGGTGAAAAGCCAGTTTACTGTTCAGATTGTTTCCAGGGACAGCGCAACAATAGCCCACGTGGTAATTCACGCTGGTAATTAGCGATAGTTTCTGATTAGATCTATTCTCGCGTCAGGTAATTTTACTTGACGCGAGTTTTTTTATCTAAAAAAAATACCCGCAACTAATATAGTTGCGGGTATTTGAAATTTCTCTTTGGGTATTTTAGTCTTTTTGTACTAATGAATGCCGGGTTTTATATGTTGGGTTAGATAATACAATCTGTTTCCCGTGGCGATTTTTGCTATTCATTATTATTGGTCCAGACAAATTAGCTGTTACATTTCCATCCGAAATTGTAACAACAGTAAATACTGCTACATCGGCTACATCCAGTAAAGAAATAGTATCAATATCACTTTGACTTATGTCAAAGTCATATTCCGGGAAGAAGTCGAATGGAACTACTAATACAAAAGCAAGAGCAGGGTCATTGAGTGATTGCATCCAAATGAATGGACTTCCTTCGGCATGGTTAAAGATACAAAAGTCAATAGCTGACTCAAAACCGAGCATACCTTCAGGAAAATGAATCATTTGTCCCGGCTCAATTTCAATAGTTCCAAATCTGGTTGTTTCAATCTGCATAGCAGTAATTTCCTTCAATGCTTGTGTCATAATGGCTTTGTCCTCCCTATTATACATTTATCTTAACCAATTAAGAAGACTACCCTTCGTAATTGTTGAAGTTACGTAACTAGAAGCTTGTAAAGCATTCTCTTGTTCTTTAAGATGAATTAACGCTTCTGATAAATCTGCGTCTTCAGTGTCGCTTAATAACTTAGTTGTCGTTATTTTACTTTGATCCAAATGGTCAATTCCCAGTTGAACCTGCTGCAATCTTTGTCCGTTTTCCGCGCGCAGGGCATTAATATTTGTTCCAAATTTATCTAAGGTACCAATGATTGATTGTATTTTAGTCTGGTCATCTGCCTGAATCGCATCAGAAAGTTGGGTAAGCGTTTGAAATAAATCTGGCATAGTAGGATCAGCACCACCCATATTAAAAACTTCACTTCCGGTATGATTTACCTGAACAGATATACCTTCCCCCATAGCATTTGATATTTTCCCATCATCGCCACTATAAGAGACTGTAGAACCGGATATTGAATATGGACTGGTATTTGTGTTGAAACCACCAAAAATGAAGCGTGTGCCAATACTTGTATTGGCAAGTTGTACCATACTATTCCTGGATGCTTCAATATTTTTAGCTAATGGTTGGCGTGCCTCATTTGATAATGGGTTTGCTGCTTGTAATGCAACTGTACGCGCTTCACGGATTATGTTTTGTATATTACCCAGTGCGACATCTTCTGTTTTCATCCATAGTTGCGCACCGGATGCAGATTTTTGAAATTGTTCTATTCTGGCTATCCCTGATTTCATACTTAATGCCTGAGACATAGCTTCGGGATCTTCAGAAGCTTTTGTTATGCGTTTTCCACTGGCAACCTGATATTGATATTTACTTAATTTTTCATTAACAACAGCTAAATTATCGCTAAGAAATGATGTCATTACTGTATCTGAAATTCTCATGTTATCTCCTTCTATGCGATTCTGTCTAAGAGCGTTTTAATCATTTCATCAGCAACCTGCATAACTTTTGCTGATGCATCATATGATCTTTGATAGACAAGCATATTTGTTAATTCTTCATCAAGTGATACGCCGGATGTTGATTTTTCTTGTGTTATAAGTTGCTTTGTTAACGCCACGGAAGCATCAGAGTTTGTCTTGGCATTTTGTAATGCTGTTCCTACCTGACCAATAATTGCTCTGGCAGATTGATTAAGTGTAGCATTACCAATTAATGGTTGACGATACAAATCAGATATCTCTGCTGCTAAACTACCATCACCCATTGCTCCTGCAATTCTTGTAGTCGTAATTTTATTTACATCGGCTTCAACAACATCGCTAACATGAATATCAGCAGCAGTGTTACCGGTGAAGAAGTTTATATTAGTATTCCCATTACTGGTTATTCCCTGGGTGTGTAGGTTATTAATTGCATTTGAAACGGTAAAAGCGATACTGTCTAACTGTGATATAAATGAAGGCACCATAGAATTGCGGGATTCAAGTAACCCGCCAATTTCACCGGTAGAAATATTTAAAGTAGTATTGTCATCTGCCCATATAATCTTTGATCCGGATGCATTCGCAACGACTGCAATCTTATTTGGAATAGATCCCTGGACTAACATTTTCCCATCTATACCAACATATGCTGCGCCATCATCTGTTGAATAAGAGGTTGCTCCGGTTAATTTCGTTAATTCTAATAATGACTGGTCACGTTGATCCATTAAATCATTAACAGGCATTCCCTGACTTTTTCCATTTGTAATTAAAACATTTTGCTTAGCAATAGTAGCAGTTAAATCATTAACCTGATTAACTGTGCTTTGTAAATTATTATTCGTATCTCGTATTATGGCATCTATTTCATCAACGGTAGAGTTCATATAATTCGCTAAGTTTTCACCCGATGCCCTGACAGATAATCTGCCAACCTGATCTTCTGGTGAATTAGCAAGTAATTGCCATGAATTAAAGAACTTATCTAACATAGCAGACAAGTTTGAATCAGTAGTGGGAGACAAAGCGGTTTCTAATTGTGTTAATGTACTTGTTGCAGTACTCCAACGGCCTGACTGTGCAACTGCTTGCCTGGTTTGTTGTTCCAGAAATACGTCCTGCATTCTTTTAACGGTTAAAACATCAACACCATTTCCTAATGTACTTGTAAAACCACCTAAATTTGTTGCTTCACCATTTATAGTTGTCGAAGCTAACTGGACTGACTGGCGATGATATCCATCAGTATTAACATTGGTTATATTATGACTGGTCACCTCTAAGGCACGTTGATTTGCGGTTAATCCGGTGAGAGCAGTATTAATTACCTGAAAAGATGGCATACCATTCTCCTTTTACTTAAGCGCAACTGTCCATCAGAAGTCTGGCACTACGACGTGGTTCTGAGTTTGGCCGTTGTTGGTAAGTTTGTGGCGATCCATTATTGCTAATTAAGCGTAATGTAAAATCGACATATTTCAAAGCTTGTTGAGCAAGATACCAATTTATCCTACCTTCACGCTGGATATCAATCAAAGCAGAAGATAATTCACGCTGATAATTCTCAACTGTAGTCGCAATAGGTTCAGGAAGATATTGAATAACCATAGAAAGCGAAAATAATTCATTAGATTGAACCTGGTTACCTATCTTATCAAGCAATTTTGTGATTTGCGCAGATAACCGAGATTGCTCTGCCAGAACTAATTTTTGTTCTTCAACTATTTCCTGTAATCTCTCAATTTTGCTATCAAGAATGCAGGTTCTTTCTTCATCTATTAGCTCGCGTAGGCGAGACAATACACCTCGCTGGTGTTCCAGCAAGTTAACTAATATTTCACTTGCGCCCATTAGTGCTCTCCCACCTGCTATTTTTGCAGGATTTTGGACAGGCGGCCTTCAGAAATAATCTTGTCGGCTATCGTATCTGATGAAATTACATAGTCACCATTTGCGATTAATTGCCGATAAGCATCCACCTTATCCTGCCGAACATCCGGAGCCTTTGCGATAACTGCTTTCGCAGTAGCTACTGTCTCCATCTCGGCGGAGAGTACAATCTTGTCCGTTGACTGAAGTTGTTCGGCAGCTGATGTTTCAGATACCTTCTTAACTTTTGTCGCCTGGACTGGATTGATGGGCCCAATTTGTGATCCCGTGATTCTCATGATCTAACCCTCCGACTTCACAG
>CAZNLA010000324.1:0-6315 GCA_964573385.1 uncultured bacterium | reverse complement strand
ACAATTTATTCAAAATTGGATGTTGAACGTTCGATGTTCGATGTTCACCTTTTTTCCTGATTATAGATTGCTATTCCCCAAAAGCCCCACCCCAAGGAGAGGTAAAGAACGTCAATCTGGGACTGACACCGAGTGGCGAAGCCAAAAAGGTGTCTGTCCCTTTAGGATAATATAAGGTTTTACATTTTACATTTTTAATTTTAACAAGCCTCTGCGCTGCATTCTACTTTAAATATAACGTCAGAGAACTTGAGACCGCTGAATTTCTTGCATATAAACTGATAATAAAGTACAATTTCATAAAATATAAACAGGAGTATCCATTATGAATAGAATAATTCTGGGGTTAATTTTAGGATTAACCATCATGTTATTTGCTGGTTGTGTTAAAGTTTCTTCCCATGTAACTTTAAATTTAAAGGGTGGGGGAGAGGTAGAATACCTGTTTGCTATAGATGAATCACTACAGCAAATGGCAGGTGGTTTTGGTGGTGGAATGGGTTTAAAAACCGATAATCCATTTGCTAAAATGAAAGAGGCGTTTGCCAAAGATGGCTTTACAGTTGTTGATTATAAAGATGGTAAAAATGTTGGATTAAAAGCTGTAAAGAAAGCAAAAAATACCGCTGAAATCATGGCGGCAATACAGACAAAAGCATTAGCCAGTAACCAGCAATTGTCAAAAGGTTCTGGTGGTTTGTTTGATACATTAGGAAAGTCGCTGAAAATTGATAAAAAATTATTTACCACAACGTACCATTTGGATGCAATAGTTGATATGGGTGCTGATAAAGCAGATACCACCAAACCTGGCGACCCGGCAAGTGAGGTTGGCAGACGTTTTGGCGAATCAATGGCATCATCAATGTTTGATTTCTCCTTTGCGCTTACTCTGCCAGTGAAACCTAAAAGCACCAATGCCAGCACAATATCTGCTGATGGTCGTACCCTGGAATGGCAATTAAAACCGGGAGAAAAAAATAAATTACAAGCAGAATTAACGGTGCCAAACCTGCCCAATATCGCAACAGCATTCGTTTTGTTATTTATATTGATAGTAATAGTCGCCATACAACACCGTAAATCGCAAGGCAACAAGGTGATAGAAGCGGATCAAACCACTAACGATAATAATTACGATTTTAAAACAGTAGCAGATAATCAGGATAATGTCATAAAGGCAAAGTCTACCATTACCGAATCTAATATTGATGATGAAAAAGCAGAGAAATCATTAAAAGAACAGAAACAAGAAGCCTCTTCATCCAACAATGAAGCAATGACTAAGTCAAAAATGGAGAATGACGCATCCGAAAACGATTAAATTTGAATCTGTTTTTATGTTTTAGTAAGATAATTATCCATTTTTTTCAAAATAATCCTGTAGGGGTATTTACAAGTGTTTAAAAAAACACTATAATTCGTTTCGTTCACGGGGCGTTGGTATATCGGCTAGTACGTCGGCCTTTCACGCCGAAGATGGCGGGTTCGATTCCCGCACGCCCTACCATTTTCTAACCGCCGGAGTTTCTCTGGCGGTTTTTTCGTTTAATATCATAAGGTAGCGGATTAAACATTTATAAGACATTCGTAGCGGAAATCAGACAATTCACAACGATTTACCAGCAATTTTAGACCTGAAAGCTGTGGACGGCTTCATCAAGTCAACTCCCCCCAATTTTCTATTTTTTAGCCATTTTCTCTCTCTTTTTCTCTGGATTCTATAAATAAAAAATCATCAGCCGTCCACAGCTTTTACGCTCAATATACATTATATCGAAAATAGGCTTCAAATATCGATTGAATGAGCGGGTGATACTGGTGCCTGATTTTCTAAAGAAATGGAGGATAAAGTCCACAGAGTTGGTTCTGTTATATATGTGTAGTTTTTGCGATTATTCTATGCATATAATGTTTAACATGTATAGAAAACAGCCTTTTTCTATACATGTTGTATAAAATGGAGAAACCGATGAAATGAGATATAAATAATTTTCCATCTATTGAAGGCCTGGGAACGAAGGATATATTAGCTGCTAAATCTAATCATCCCATTCCCCACTCACGTCGCTGCTCTTCCCAAAGAACAGGGAATTTTTTAGAAAGCCGTTCCAACGTTAATTCCTGCGGACAATTGCCAGCCATGATTTCCTCTATGATATCTGGCGCCAGCAAGGTAAGTCGGATGGTACGAGCGACATGAGCTAAATCTAACCTTAAATCTTTTGCCAATTCCCGCATCGTTGAATATCTGCCTTTATCTATCAGTTCTTGCCAGATAAAGCCTTTGGCAATTGCCAGTGCTAATAGGTCAGTATTTATGTTCTTGAATGACGTATTACTACCCTTCGGTAATATAATCTGCTTTCGCCCATGCCGTTTCTTCAAAACCAGCGGGATATGCATTACTGTTTCACCGCCAGTATTTGTAATGGTAATTTCAAGATCATTCATTTGTTATGCTTCTCCTTGTAGTTCTGCCATCAATGAATACATTCCGTCGGCATGCATCTGTACGTCTATCCCATTCTCTGATACGATGACTTGCTTAACCATTAACTGGAGCAACCTTGCCTGCTCGATAGGAAATAATTCATCCCAGACACTATCCAATTGACTGAGTTTTTTCGATATATCCTGTTCGGATAATGATTTATCGTCAGCCAACAATTGTGTTTTTCGGGTCGTTAAGGCTATCATCTCTGGCGTTGTAAAAAATCGCCGAAGCTGCGATATCACTGCATCCTCTATCTTACCTGCCGATATGCATTTAACTGTACAGGTAGAGTAACCGAATTTCGATGCATGGTGGCAAAGATAATATCGGTATTGCTTTCCATTTTTCTTTGAATAAGTCATCCCCATTGATGTGCCACAGTTACCACAGCGAATAATTCCTTTCAATAGGGACGGGGTTTTCTGTTTCATGTCCGCAGCACGTGACCTACCATCCTTTGCTAAAATGGCTTGCACTTTATCCCATTGTTCACGGGTAATGATTGCTTTATGCTCACCAGGATAAATCGTACCTTTATGTGTAATTTCTCCAAGGTAAATCCTATTGGTGAGTAAACGATACAAATACATTTTGCTAATTGGTATACTTGGTCTGCGCTTTCCTTTCGTTGTAATCCAGGATTTCGTGGTATGTCCTTCTTCATTCAACTCTTGAGAAAGTTTTGTTGTTGAGCGGTCACGTATGAACCGGTTATAAATGTCATCGACCAATGCCGCTTCCCTCTGATTTATAACCAATTTCCGGTTCTTAACATCATACCCCATCATAAGGTTACCACCCATAAACATTCCCTTTCTTTTCGAAGCGGCAAATTTATCCCGGATACGCTCACCAATTACTTCGCGTTCAAACTGAGCGAAGGACAGCAGAATGTTAAGCGTTAAGCGTCCCATTGATGTCGTGGTATTAAAACTCTGGGTCACCGAAATAAAGGTTACTTGATGCTGGTCAAAAGTTTCAACCAATCTTGAAAAGTCCATAAGAGAACGGGAAAGGCGGTCTATCTTATAACACACAATACAATCAACTTCTCCAGCCTCAATATCATTGAGCAACCGCTTCAGTGCCGGACGTTCCAATGTCCCACCGGAATATCCACCATCATCATACCTTGCAGGTAAGCCAACCCAACCTTCTGACCGCTGACTGAGGATATAACTTTCGCCAGCCTCCCGTTGGGCATCCAAACTGTTGAATTCCATCTCAAGTCCTTCTTCCGTACTCTTGCGGGTATAAATTGCACAACGGACTTTCGGAGTGGTGTTAGCCGTCGCCTTAGTTTGATTCATTTTATCTCCTTTCCATTCTGACGTAATCCAAAGAATGTCCAGCCATTACAGTGTTGTCCGGTGATGACTTTGGCTATCGCAGTTAATGAACGATACAAAAAGCCGTCCATCTCGTAACCATGTGAGGTTACCACAACATCATATGTCTTCCCCCTCCATTCGCGAACCAGCCGAATTCCAGGCAGTAAACGATTGGCTTTTTCCTTTTTCAGCTGTTCCTTCGTTTGGAAGGTTTGTCTTCCTTGCTTATCATGTCCAGAAGCTTCCAATAGTGCCGTCATCTGTTCCCGCGTTTCCGTGGTGACTCCACCGTAAGCAATCTCCTGCAACCGGTAGATAATCCGGTTTTCCAAATTTGTGCGATTATAGGCTGGTGGTTTGGTGCCAATAAGCACTTCCCACCGCTCCTTAAGCTCGTTCATTGGTAGAGTCTTAATCTCTGTTATTTGCCGCAATAAGCGTTGCGACATTTTTTGATTTGCCATCTGACTTATTTTTTCCTCCTCTCTGGTTGTTGCTGCCAATGAACGCTCTCGTTCGTAATAAAGTCAAGTCGTCGTCCACAGGTTCAGAGAGACGAGATTTATATCGATTTTTCCGGCGGATGAGTGCCAGGGAAAGAATGCTGGCTACCTCATCGATGCGGTTATTAGGTTTTATTTTCATGATTTTTCCTTAAGGTAATATCTCTAACATGACATGCTCCAGCGAAGGAATGCGGAGCATTTCTCCCACCGGCAATTCCAGCGGGAAACTGATATTATTCCAATCGCAAATCACCCACCATAATTGGGGGTCATGCAAATAATTATAAGCAAGTAAATCAATGCGGTCGCCGTCTACTACCTCATGAAAGCGGTCGTCCGGCTGTGGCGCTATATTTACTGCCGGTCTATTGCCCAGGAATTGGGTCTCACCATCCTGGAAGATGACGCAGTCACGATAGCGAGAGCGGTCACATATCATTTTCGCACCTCGCTATAATTAACCGACTGCACTACCATTTCTTCCAGCGTCACTTCGACATCAGCGCGTTGCGGCAATAATGTAGCCGGGTCAAAGAGATAACTGTAATGCGCTCGCGCTTCGCGTAATATACACAAGGTGCCGGGATACAATTCTCCAAAAAAGAACAATACCTGGTGCGGCGCTTGTTTCAACATGGTGCCGCCATGGGTTGGATATAATAATGACTGCAGCCAATTAACATTCTTTTTCACATCTTTCTGATAAAAGGTCACCGTGAAACTGATCTTCCGAGCATCCCCGGCCACGAACTGATAGCGCGGATGACTCATCCCAGGTATTACCAATGTCGCGTAATTCGCGGATTTGCTGTCCACGATATCGTTCGGGTTATATTGAAATGCCAACCGCTCTCTGGTTACAGCATCAACCAGGTAGGCAGTTAACGCCTTGGTATTTGTCATCTGCTACCTCCTAAAAGTTTTCATAACCGCGCACGCGATGTTCGCGCATATCGCGGTAGACGGCACGGGCAATCTCCCGCCCATCCAATGTTACTACCAGGTCGTTCTGTGGCTGTCCATTCAGGCCGTCCAGCTTACTTGCGATCAATGTCAATAAATCGCGCACCGGTTCATTTTGCTGTTGCTGGTTTGCTGGCGACTGCGTCGGACGTACCGGTACCGGCATAAATGGTCGCATGACTGGCGTGCCCGCTATCTCTGGTGTCAACGCCGGAGGCATGACAGACGGCAGATTATTACCAAATGAGAAAGCCTGCTCCATTGCCTGTGCCGGCAAATGCGACGCGCGCGCGATCCCCCGGCTCATGGTGTCAAGCACCGAAAACCCGGATTGCGTTAAAGTAGAGAGCGGTCCTAACTCAGCATCGGAGTGTGGAAGCAGTTTGCCTATTTTGCCAAGTCCGGCTTTCAAAGCTTCAAAGGGAGCACTCACCGCGGAGCGAATCCCTTCCGCCAAGGCGGACATAAGTTTCTTGCCGGCGTCCAAGGCATTCGGCACCAAGTTGGCAAATCCGGATACTAAAAACTGGAATGCTCCGGTAGCGGCATTTTTAACGCCATCACAAGCGGAGACTGCCCACCCTTTGATAGATGACCATGTCGTTGACGCTGTCCCACGAATCGAAGACCATATATTATTTATGGTTGCACCCACCGCTTGCATAGCATGTCCCAGCCAGGGATATTGCGCGCTGATCTGACTCAACGCTATTGATGAAGCATTCCTGCAGCGGTCCCACAGCGAACCGTGCCCATTAGCGATAGTCTCCCAGGCACTTAATGCAATGGACTTTACCAAAGTAAGATTAGTCGCATGGAAATTAACATAAGCTGACACCCCGGATTTAATGCCTTCCCAGGCCTGGCTGGCTCCATTTTTGATACCGTTCCACGCCGAACTGTAATAGCTACCAATGGTCGATGCACCGGTTTTCACACCATCCCAGATGGCACCGCCAGCATTTTTCATCCAGGCCCATACCGTACTGAGAAACCCTTTTATCTTGTCCCAGTTTTT
>CAZNLA010000323.1:0-6345 GCA_964573385.1 uncultured bacterium | reverse complement strand
CGACAGGCTCAGCGACCGGTCACTGAGCCTGTCGAAGTGACCTTAAGCGAAAGTACTGTAAATAGAAATAATTGGGTTTTGCAAAAGCCTGTATGATTTTATTTATTCCACCTTTAACCATTTTGTATTGTTATGCCAGGCAATCAGACGTGATTTTAATTTATTACGTATATCAAAAAATTGCTGAGTGTCACATAAATTGTTTAGTTGTAATGGGTCATCCTGCAGGTTGTAAAACCAGGCGTTGTCGTTAGCTATTGTCCTTTCATCATTTTTCAGAGTCATTCCGTATAAAAACTCCGGTGTTCGTATTCCGATGCACGGGCATCCAAATTGCGAAGGGTCGGTTTCGATAAATGCCCAATTATCCGGTAATGATGATTGTTCGTTTAAAATTAACCCGGATAAATCGCGTCCCTGCATGCTGTCAGGAACTTCCAAACCGCACATTGATAATATGGTAGGGGCGACATCAATTATTTGGGCAATTTGTTCATTATTTACATGCGGTGCTATTTGGCCGAGATACTGTATAATTAGCGGAATGCGTATAGATTCCTCAAATAAACAGTCTTTATTAAACAGGTGATGACTGCCAATATTATCACCGTGGTCAGACAAAAATACCAGTATTGTGTTATCGGCAAGTCCATTACTTTCAACTGCTTCCAATAACTTACCTAACATATCATCCACCCACGCAACCGCGCCATAGTAAAGTGCGGTCAGGTTTTGCAAGTTAAATCCATCCGGAAGAGTGTCTTCCGGTAATTCACCTATTCCTCCCGGGTAATTACATTGCGGTGCCGCGTTCCAGCATGGTCCCCATATTCGCCAAAAATAATCCCAGATAGTCATAACTTTAAACCATGTTTCATCATGGGCTATTTTACCTTCTTTCCACACGTTATCGCGCAGTGGCATATCGGCAGGATTAAACATACTGGCGTATTTTTCCGGCATTTCCGCCGCGCCAATCGGATTGTGTGGAACAGGGATGTTGTAAAATAAAAAGAAAGGTTTGTCATGTTTTTTGCCAATATATTTACAAGCCTGATCTATTTCAAAATCAGGTGAATAACTGTCAACTGTAATCCAGTCTTTGTCATTTTCAATATATGTTTGCTGTGCATACCGGTGAATGGTTAAAGGGTACAGAGAATAATCAAATCCGGTAATCATTGGTGAAGGGTCAATATGCCACTTGCCAATAAGTGCGGTTTCATACCCACCGGCACGAAAAGATTCGGCAATAGTGGGGTCAACCAGACGTCGGCGTTGCTGGCACGGTGGGTCGTCAGATATATTACCCAGTTCGCCGGTGCAGGTGCGTCCGTATTGCCCCGTTAATAGTGACGAACGTGCCGGAGTGCAAACAGGATTATTGGTTATCGCAGTTTCAAAACGGATGCCATTTCTGGATAGTTCATCAATATTGGGTGTCTTTACCGCCGGGTTGCCATAACATCCCACCTCAAAAGCGCGTAATTGGTCTGTCATTATTATAATAACGTTCGGTTGTGACATTTTATCTTCTCCGGTTATATCTTTAAAAATAGATGATAGCGCCGTATACAATAATTGTACCATGTGGAAATTATGGTGTCATTTTTTTATATCAATACATTCGCATAAGGTCGCTTCGACAGTCTCAGTGACCGGTCGCTGAGCCTGTCGAAGCGACCATTTTTAAGTAGATTTCTGTTTGACAGCGAAAGTCTTGTCATATATTACATTTTATTGACTATTAACAAATCGAAAGGTATTCTAAGCAAGAAAATTCGGAATTATCAAGCCGATACCGCAGATAGTGGTTTGATGAATGATATTTTAAAAAACAAAGGGGTTATTATGTTAAACAGGCCGGAAAATATTGATGTCTGGGTTTTAGCGGGACAATCAAATATGCAGGGGGTTGGTGATATTGCCGGTGCATTACCTCCGGATGAACTTGTTTGGAACTTCACCAGTGCCGGACAATGGGAGATAGCAGAGGAACCATTACACAGATTATGGGAAAGTTATACCCCTATACATCAGGTGTTGATGCGTGGTGGGCAGACAGAAGAATTACGCGCAAAATCAGATGCGGAAATGGCCGCGGAAGATGCAAAACGTCACTGGGGGTCAACACTCGGTATTGCGTTTGGAAAGGTGATGGCTAACGAACTTAGTCGTCCCATTGGTTTGATTTCTGCCGCGCATGGCGGTACATCATTAGACCAGTGGAGTCCGGATTTAAAAGACCAGGGTGGTAATAGCCTGTATGGTGCCATGTTGCAACGTATTAAGGATGCCGGTGGCAATCTGCGTGGCATCCTATGGTATCAGGGAGAATCTGACGCATGGGATACACCGACGGCTATAACCTATGCGGACAGGTTTGCTAATTGGGTAGAACGGGTGCGTATAGACCTGAATAAACCGGATTTGCCGGTATTAACGGTACAAATCGGTTGTGTGGTTTTGGATTCCATTAATGTTTCTGCATGGAATATAGTAAGGCAGGAACAATATACTGTTCCTGACCGCGTATCCCGTGTAACCGTTGCTCCTACTGTTGATTTGACATTGGAAGATTGTATACACATCAGTGCGCCGGATCTTATTCGTCTTGGGCATCGTATGGCACGGCAGGCATTGGCACTGACAGAGGATGCGTCATTATCTACTGGTCCAAAGGTTGATAAAATCACCATAGTTCCGGAAAATCCGCGTTGTCCGGGCAGGGCAGAAATCCGTATTACGTTTACTGGTGTAACCGGTGGATGGTGTCCCGCAGATCATATGGCAGGTTTTACCATTTATAATTCAGATGGAAAACCGATACCGGAAAATTATGTATTTCGTGTTTATCGCGATCCTTCGGATGCATCCGCTATACGTCTGCGCATTAATGTGCCGGTACAACCGGGAACCCTGGTTGGGTATGGGCAGGGACTTAACCCATATTGCAATGTAGTTGATGATGCTGATATGGGATTATGCGCGTTTTTATTGCCGGTTGAGTAAATAACCATAAACTGTCATTCAGACCATTAAAGAAATTATGAATTTCGTTTTAAACTAAGAAGATGCTTTTAAAGACCGGTCACTGAGCCTGTCGAAGTGACCACATCTGAAAACCGAAAACTTGTCGAAGTAACTTTAAGCAAAAGTTCTGGTATTTAAAGAAGGATGTTATGTTATCAATTGATTTATCAGGTAAAATAGCTGTTGTCACCGGCGCAACCGGACAGTTAGGTCGTGTTATGGTGCGTACCCTGGCAAATTGCGGTGCTGATGTTGTTGTTCATTATCTTAATAATGATTTAAAGGCACAGGAACTTTGTGATGAAGTTGTCTCTATGGGACGCAGGTCAATGATTGTCCGGGCAAATATCGGCGAATTAGAATCTGTTATGGCAATGCGCGATACAATTTTAACTGAACTCGGTTCGCCGAATATAATTGTAAATAATGCTGTAAGCCAATACGCCTGGACCAGTATTCTGGAACAAGACCCAGCGGATTATGAAAGTCAGTTTCGCAGTTGTGTGTTGCAGAATGTGTTGATGGCAAAGGCTTTTGTACCTGCGATGATAACACGAAAGTGGGGACGGGTGATTGGTATTAATACAGAATGCTCCATGCTAAATGCCCCTGCGCAATCAGCATATGTAGCGGGCAAACGCGGTATGGATGGTGTGTTACGTATATTAGCCAAAGAAATTGGCGAAAATCAAATAACTGTTAATCAGGTAGCACCGGGATGGACAATAAGCGATAACGCACGCGAAAATGGCACAGAAAAACAGGAAGCATATGAACGTGGTGTAGCGTTAAAACGCAGGGGAACAGATCAGGAGATAGCCAATGTAGTTGCTTTTCTGGCATCAGACCTTGCAAGTTTTATTACCGGTGCGTATATACCTGTCTGTGGTGGCAGTGTAATGCCATGCATATAATCATTTAACTTGCTTAAATGGCAATTGGTGCTGCGTAAGATAATTAAATAATTTAGAAATAAAATTATAGTAATAATATAAAATAATCGTCTGTCAACATAGGCGATTATTTTTTTTATTTATACAGGCAATTGCAAAACCCAATTATATCTTTTTTTTCTGTACGGAATGCCGGGGACGGCATTCCCTACAATTAAGACAGGTTTTGCAAAAGCCTCTATAAAAAACAGATAAAAATATTGTAATAAAATAGGATATGGATATTGTCTGGTGACAAAATAATGTGGATACGGAGAAATATTTATTGAAGTTATAAAATATAGGGATAAATATCAGCATATATCAGGTGTTGTACTGATATATATCGGTAGCTTTACGTAATATAATATATAAATAACGTTGGATTATAATCGGAAACTGCAAATATTAGTAATTCATCATGAGAAAAAAATATCATGTTATAGATAGTTTATTTTTGTTAATAACAAATCATGGAATATCAGTAAGGATTACCAAAACAGAGATTATTGATAAATTTTATGTATTATAAATGTCAGAGCAATATGACCAGTAATGATATCGAAGTAAAAGGTATAAAAAATGAAGAAAATGAATATTGCTAATTATCAGTCAGATACTATACTAATAAATAATGTAAATAAGAAATATAATTCCGTATGGTATAAAAATCCGTCTGTTATCTTTTTTACAGCTTGTTTTTTTGTGATAATACTGGGTGGATGGTTTGCTTTTGAACATATAGCACATACTGAAGCAATGATGCGGAATGATTTATTGCTGAAAGGTGAAATCATTGCTCAACAAATAAAAGTATCTGACATTAAAACATTATCCGGAACCCAGGGTGACCTGCATAATCCTAATTATCTGCGATTGAAGGATGAAATTTCACTATTTAAACAATCAAACAGTGAATGCCGTTTTATTGCATTGATTGGTAAAAAAAATGATGGTGAGTTATTTTTCTACATGGATAATGAATCACCGGATTCTCCTGAATATTCACCTCCCGGCGAAATCTATTCGGAGGCTACTACTCAGTCAAAGGCTGCTTATGATGCGCAAACCTCGGAAGTTCAGGGACCTGTTACAGACAGATGGGGAACATGGGTGTATGCCTTTATACCGATAGTTGATTCTAAAACCGGTACAACAGTGGCAGCATTGGGATATGTAGTAGATGCTAAATACTGGCGAAATCAATTGTTTAAAGAAAATTTGCCTGTCTGTGTAATTATTTGTTTATTGCTTGTTATTTTTTCGTTATATTATATCTTATACCTTAAACGTGATAAACAAATACATTTTTCAAGGTGGATGAATTGGTTAGAACAAGGTTTATGTATTTCAATAGGTGTTGTAATCACATTTTTTTCGGTATGGTTAACACATGAGAAAGAGATAATTGATTTCACTGTAGCATTCAACCAATTGGCATTAAGCCAATCCCAGATAATTGCTGACCGTATTTATAATATAAGTGATATTGAATTAGAAAGCTTGGGTGATTATTATGATGGTTCTGAATATGTAAGCAAAGATGAATTTAATAAATTTAGCAAGTTTTTAATAAAGGATTCAATAGTAAAAGCTTGGGAGTGGATACCTGAAGTTAAATCGACAGATAAAACAGCATTTGAAGAAAAAACCAGGAATGAAGGTTATCCCGGATATTATATCTGGCAGAAAAATAGCAAGCAACAGTCTGAACCGGCATCCGGACGTGATAGTTATTATCCGGTATTGCGGGTTGAACCGATGGAAGGTAACTCACGCGCGTTAGGATATGATCTCGGTTCAGAATTAATCCGAAAGAAGGCACTGGAAGAAGCCATGACAACTGGTTTGCCTACCTCAACAGAGTCAATTACTCTGGTTCAGGCTGATAAAAAGCAAAAAGCAGTTTTGGTGTATCGTCCGGTTTATAAAAAAGATTCCCCCAAACAAATTATGGGATTCACCCTTGCGGTAATTCAGATGGATGCCGTATTTAACAGTGTAAAGATATCAGATAAGTTTATGTTAACTTTTTCTCTTTTACATCGGGATAAAGAACCGGAATTGCTTACAAAATTATATGGATATAATACTGATTCAGTATGGTCAAAACTTTCTGTTACCAGGCCAATATTTGCTTTTGGCAAAGTATTTATTGTTACTCTGTATCCTAAATCAAAATCAATGTTCTTTTTCCCAATAAATAACAGTTTACTGACGTTATTAGTTGGAATACTTCTGACTTTATCATTAACCCTCATAATAACTTTCATATCCAAGCGTAATGAAACATTGGAGACGTTAGTTAATGAACGTACAGATAAATTAAAGAAGAGTGAAGAGCATCTTTCTGCGAAACTCAGGTCTATTGGTGATGGTG
>CAZNLA010000322.1:0-6359 GCA_964573385.1 uncultured bacterium | reverse complement strand
GGTTGCTACGGTTGAGTCGTGGATGGAAGATATAGATATAGAAAGTGGCACCATGCTGGGTGAGTTCACAGATAATGATTTCGCCGGTTCTCCGGTAATTGTTGAAAATCATTATGGTAAAGGTAGAACTTTGTATATCGCCGCTTTTCCGGATGCGATACTGCTGGAAAAATTAGTTGAAGAAACAATTATCGGTGCCGGAATTAACGCAGGAGTTGACACACCTGAATATGTAGAAGTTTTGCGCCGGGGTGAATATATCTTCGTCATCAATCATCGTGCCGAACCGGTAGAAGTGCCGATGTCGAAGGGTGATGTTATAGTAGGGAAATATGCAGACGGAAAAGTAAAATTATCCGGTCACGATTTGTGTATTATGAAAAGGAAATAATTACAGGACTTTTGATTTCAAAGAGGAAGTCCTTAACCCAGATAAATTAGACAAGTTTTCAGATCATGGTCACTTCGACAAGCTCAGTGACCATGATCTATACCGGTCACTGAGCCTGTCGAAGTGACCTTAAGCTATAGTCTATGAAAGCAATTACAAAACCTGTCTAAATTGTAGGGAATGCCGTCCCCGGCATTCCCTACAGAATAAATAGAAATTATTGGGTTTTGCAAAAGCCTTTATAATCTGATTTTATTAACTACGAAATACACGAAATACACGAAAATTAATATGGATGCTTAATAATCATAAGCATTTTATAAAAATGACTTTTTTCGTGCCTTTCGTGTATTTCGTGGTTCAAATATGAATATTTAAGGTTTTAATTTACATTCGCTTTTGTTAATCCGTGTGGTCCCTTATACGATATTCCGGTTACTGGCATGCCATATTCATCTGCCAGTCGGAAATATAATCGCCATTGCTCATAACCGTGACCGAGTTTTAATAAAACAGAATTTTCACCTTTTTTAAGTTTTATCATAACCCTATCCTGATCTTGATAAGCCAATCTGTACCCTTTATTCCAAACTTCCCGTTGTCCGTTTACCCATACCCCCAGGCGTTCGTCGCTGCCGGTGAGTAATTGTACTGTTCGGTTAGAATCTGAAATAATTGTTGTCGCGGCATAGGCGATTACACCACGTTGCGGGTCAAAGCTATTAATCATATTCATTGGCTTATCAGATAACTTTGCGGAATCGTCTTTCAGGAATGGTTGCCACGATACCGGGGTCGTTTCCAATCCTTTTTCACCTTGTTTTATTCCATTATAAACTGCCTTTAAATCCAATCCTTTTTCCGGGCCAAAATCTTTTAATTGGAAATTTTCACCGGCATAATCAGAGTTTTCAAATGGTCCGACGATATACCAGTCCTGGAAATATGTTTTATGCGCATCAGACGTAGCGATTTTTTGCCAATTAGCATCCGCAGTCGTTATGCGAGATACGATTTTGCCTGTTTTACATTTTGCATTTAATGGGATAACGTATGCGGGTTTGCCGTCAATTTTAACAGTATTGATTTTCTTTAACTGATTTCCATTGAAAGTTATTTCAGGAGTTGCTGTAAATCCGGTAAGCACCATTGCCGTCGCCATATCCACACCATTCTGGTTAGGTTTTGGTTGATAATCAATCCACGCTTTTCCTTCTTTAGGTTGGATACGCATTCGTGTTAATCCCAGACGACCATCGGCGCGAACCGCTTGGCCACCGGGCATGGTAAAGCGAAGATATATTGGGTCCGGTATGGGGTTATATGCGGTATAGGTTCCACTGATATTTTCTGCCAGCAGGTAATTGCGAAAACCCGGTTCTGATTCTAATAATGCGCCATTTTTCTCTAATCTGCCGGTGCTTCCCTGTATACTCCACGGGGTATCACGCTGGACTCCAATGGGAAGACCATAATCGGCCTTTCCATTTACCCGGGTATAAACCGCGCCGGCTTCGCCACCACTGAAGGTTTTGCCCATATCCCATGGTTTAAACCCTAATTCAAGGGTATCACCACCATTTTGATATGAAATATCATAATATTTACCGGTTTCGTTTCTGGTTACTGTTAATTTACCCTGCATAACTTTCTGACGGAAATTTTCAAATGAACCATATTCATTCTCGTCACCCATTTCTATCACATATCCCGCACTCGCTTTCTTCTCCGCGTTGTACCAGTCATCCAGGTTAAGCCCATTTCCGTCGCGATATATAAATGCGTTAACATATAAAATTGGCCATTTATAGGCTATTTCTACCTGCTGGTCACGATTCATCGGGTCTACAGTTACCGGGCGGAACGCACTGTAAGTTACTCCGTCTTTTATAAAAATCAGGTCGTTTTCTTTGGTGAAAACCGAATTTTTACCGGTAGTCATCATGTGTTGGTTCCAGTCATATTTCGGGTCAGTAATTTCTGGTGATGAAGCACCGGATAACTGGTCAATTTTTTTGTCATTTACCCATACTTCACGTTTTGAGACATCACCGAATGTCATAACTGATAGTGATACACTTAAAGCGTTAAAGGCTTTCGGATTAAATTTAGGGTCCTTGGCGCGCCAACCACCGGCATAATCGGGATTTGGTAATGTTGATAGCGCATTACGGAACGGTAATGGGCTCATTGCCAGTAATTTACCCTTATGTTGTACAGACGCGGACTGAATAATTGACTGGGCGAATACGCCATTAATGCCAAAACTCATTTGCAGGGTTGATAAATCTTCCATATGTTCAACTTGTTTATCTTCACGTCGCCATTGTGCGGTAACTGGCGTTACGCCGGCATATGTATGAGATTCCGCGCGTGATGCAAGTGTATAATTTTTTGAAAGGGTATGGACTGCCCAACCGGAAGGATTGTAATCCGGGTCGAAGTTCCACACTCGGGCATAATTCATCCATGGATAACTTTTATTATCCACAATATTCTGCCATTCATCCGGCCCCCATGGTGCCAGAGTGGCGTATCTGCCTGGCAGTCCTTCGGAACCAAATACCGGAACATGGTGTATTTCTTCTCCGATTTTTTTGCCGGTTTCAATTAACGCACCGGATTTTGAAAGTGAATGCACAGCATGATAAGGACCATCCTGCATCAGCATCTGGTATTTAATTTCACCACGTCCCATGGGGTATGTTATTCTGCGCAGATTGGGATTATATACTGAAATTAGTTGTTCCACCTGCCGTTCGCTGGTAATTTTCCCTAATAATTTATCAAAAGGATAATTTGCGTATTTTCCTACCATCTGTAAACCACTGATAGAAAGTGCCTGATAATAAGTGTCGCCTGCTTCCTGATTAGCGCCATTATAAAAACCATAGATACGGTTAAGGATATTTTCCAGTCCATATTTGGCGTCGGCAAGAGGATAAGGTGCTTTAATATATTGCGATGCCAGATATGTTCCGGCAATGGAGTTTGTATTGAAGTTTTGTGTCCCCAGTGTCCAGTTATATGAGCGGAAATAACTGCGTTGACGTGGATTTTCTGTATCTTCAGTTTCCGGGTGCAGCCAACCATCCCAGAATAATTTTAGATGGTCATGTACCGCAGGTGGAAACAGTTCCGGATATGCATTGGGTGCCAGGGCATAGTCACTGGTGAGATGGCCTTCCCAACGATGCGGTGCTGTCATTAATATTTCTGTAAGATATTTATTGCGTTTTGCCAAATCCTGTGATAACAGGGGATCAACATAAATGCGTCCTAGATTATATCCGCCAATTTTTCGTAATTCCTGTATTCGTTGCCATTGCCAATCAGACATTTCCGCAGGTTTACCGGTATATTTTGCTGTCAATTCTGCCCAGTTTACAGGTGGATTCATTGATGATTGTCCATCTGGTTTTTTAGTAAGTTCTGCTATAATCTCCTTGAAATCAATGGGTACTGGCAATTTTCCTGCTACACTTTTGCCATTGGAATCTTTACGCAATGTAATCACCAGTTGTGGTGCTTTAACCCAAATTTTCATGTATCCTGTTTGCACCCGCCACGAATAAACATCAAACCATCCGCCATCCTGGCTGTTATATTTTAAATCAACTAATTCATTTTTATTCACTTCCAAACCGCGTTCTTCCAAACCACGCAGGCGCGCACCTAAGGTTTTGCCATATTTATTATCTTTAAGTAAAGCGGTGATATCGATGGCAGCAGTTTTATTGTCTGCATTTAAGGGAAGGGGACCAAATGCGATAGCCAACCTGTCATTACCATCGCCACGGGCAGTGCTTTTATTCCAAAACCCAAGGCCGTTAATATATGCATCAGCAGTTGGGCCTGATTTTGGATCTGTTACGCTCCACGGTTTCATAATCGGATGGGCTATTGCAGACCACTTACCCGGGTCATTTTTATATGCGTCTTCAGCACCCCATCCCGCGCGTCCGCGTTCCGGATTAACACCTTCCTGTTTTTCCCATTCCAACACTAATTCTGCTTTATCTATAATGTAACCTTCGGTAAGTTTATTATGAATAATTTGTGCTGACGCGGGGAAACGCACCAGCATAGGTCGTATCGCGTCAAAATACCGTTCACCGGCATATACCTTGCTCCAATTTGCCGGGTCTAACACTGCTGTCTGCGGTTGGTCAATCTTAATGGTAACAACCGCCGCATCATCAACTTTCATGGCAGATACCTGCAATGACGCCAACAAAACAACAGTAAGTATTGTTAGCAGGTTTAGCACTAATTTCATGATTTTGGCTCCTTTATTTAGTTTTTAGTTTTTAGATTTCGGTTTTCAGATGTTGGCAATTAACTCATACTCGAAATATATTCGATTTCGACCGGTTTCAACATATATTAGCCACGGAGTGGCGACATTATAAACGCACCTCTCCGAGGCGCAGTCAATGTTATGTTTTAATCCCCAGGCTTACGCCCTCACCCCTATACACATTTTATGATTTGAAAAATAATGTGTGATTTAAACCAACCCCAGCGGGGTTGAATAATTATAGAACAATATGTCGTATAGTAAAACCGACCCCAGCGCGGGTCGCATATAATATAGCAGATTGTCGGTCATTAGATGCGACCCGCGCTGGGGTCGAAAATCTCATGATTGATTATAGTCTATAAATATATGACTCCTCTGGAGTCAAAATCTATTTGATAAAAAATGTGTATATAGAGTAAGGCTTACGCCTGGAATTACTCATTAAAATGCCTTTTCAAGGCATTAATTACCCTTAAACCCCTTACCCAAATAAATTGGACTAGTTTATGGTGTCGCTGCACTGCAGCTTAAAATATTGTATTATCAATTACTATTAAGATATCGCCACTCTGTGGCTAAATATAATGAAAATTATATTTATAAATTCAAAGCCAGCCGCAGCGCGGCGATATATTAATAGCAGTCTGACAAATATTAAAAAAATCTACAGAGTAGCGACACCGTAAAGTTACAATAAAATCCTGACTTTTTTGTACAAATTCGGTTGTGGGTGACACCCTGTTAATCTTACATTATTTCCGGTACATCTATTGCCTTGCCTGTTTTCGCTGATTCTTCACAGGCGAATATTACGCTTACCGCGCGGGCACCATCAATGAGTGATGGATATGGCGTACCACCATTTCGTACGCAGTTATAAAAAGATTTCAACCCACCCAGTCGGTCATCCATTTTTGGAATTTCAATCGGTATCCATGGTTCGTTGCTGCCATCCAGATTAGGCGCGATTGGTTGGCTTATCAGTGTTTTGCCTTCCCATCCGCGTTCTTCTTCATACATATTCATTATTGTACCATAAATGTTAACAAAGTGCCGGTATGGTGTAATGTGGTAAGCGTTAAGAGTGCCGATAACCCCATTTGCAAATTCCAGTGTGCAAACCGCTGCGTCTGCTGTGCCGGTAACCGGGTTGGCATCATACCGCATCATACATGATACACGTTTGATTGGACCGCAGTAAAACATCAGTTCATGAACTTTATGCACGCCGCATTGAAAAAGCATACCGCCTGGATTTTTATCCGGGTCGCCACGCCAGTCACCGGGAGCAATTTTAAAACCACCGCTATGACATGTGGTAGCCTCTACAGCGACAATAGTGCCTAATTCTCCGCTGTCAATTTTTGCTTTTATTGTGGATGATGCTCCCTGGTTAGTGTGGTCGTTGTGGCCAAGTCCTATGATAACGCCGGTTTCCCGTTGAATATTAAGCAGCGATGTAACCTCTGCCGGTGTAGAACATAACGGTTTTTCAACAAAAACGTGCAACCCGCGTTTTGCGGCGGCGATAACCTGTTCCGCGTGGTATTTCGCGCCGGTTGATATGACCATTGCTTCAATGCCCGGGGTGTCCAGCAATGCTTCGTAACTATCAACTGGTTGCGCGCCATCTTCTTTTTTTGCGTATTCCAGTGCCTCTTTATT
>CAZNLA010000321.1:0-6366 GCA_964573385.1 uncultured bacterium | reverse complement strand
AATTAAATGATGGGCATAAATGAATTAGAAAGATGGGGTTTACCGAATACTTACTTTTATCTTAATAAAAAAGAAACTTTTCACTATTTTTTTATTGATAATTATACCTTAATATGCTATTCTGCCAAAAAACAAAGATATTAAGTAAGGGGTTAATATGAATAAAAGTGACATTAAAAGATTGCGTGATTTAGCAACGCAAATAAAAAATATCAGTGAATCTGACGAAAATCAGGCTAAGATATCCCGATGGTACGCAATGGATGAGGGTACTGCCGACCGTCCCAACATACTTATTGAAATCGGTGGTATACATGGCATTACCAATGATTTTTTCACATTACAATGCGAAGATGAGATGGCCCGGGGACAGGAAGCAGGTTTATTAACGACATTGTTTATCCATGATTATGTTAAAGATGATAACGCGGTTTTACCGTTTATTAATATCGGTTGGAATGTCGCGCAAACCGGATATGGCATTTCATCACTAATCGACCGGTCAGATAATGACGGCAAAATGGGGGCTTATCATATCGGTTCTGCCCTTACAGATTTATCGCGTGAAGTGCCTTTGCTAAAAAAACGTGAATTCACCGTTGACCGTGAAAAGACAATGGAAGTAAAATATGTTTTGGAAGAAGTTTATGACGGTATTTTAAAGGTGCGCATGCGCGGTAACCCGTGGTGGACCATGGGACTGACCCAGGCCGCGGTATACCTGATTGGTGTTGAAGGATTAATGATGCAGATGTATGACGACCCGGAAGGTTTGCATATGCTGATGTCTTTCCTGCGTGATGACTACATGGGCATGCTGGATTTTTATCAGAATGAAGGATTGCTGAACTTAAATAATGAAGACGACTATATTGGCTCCGGCAGTCGCGGATATACAAATAGATTCCCAATAAACACTGACGAAGTTATTACCACAAAAGATTTATGGTGCCTGATTGAATCACAGGAAACCGTTAGCGTTAGCCCGGAAATGTATGAAGAATTTGTATTTCAATACGAAAAACCATTCGCAGAAAGATTCGGCAGTGTATATTACGGTTGTTGCGAACCGGTACATAACCGCTGGCATCTGGTGAAAAAATTACCGGGGTTAAAACGTGTATCAGTCTCGCCATGGTGTGACCAGGAATTATTAGCACAGGATATGCAGGGAATTGTATTCTCCCGCAAACCAAATCCATCACTTATCAGCACTGATAAATTCGACGAAACCGCCATCCGTGAAGACCTGCAGAAAACACTGCAAATCACGAAAAAGTACAACGTAGCCGCAGAAATAGCGATGAAAGATGTCCATACCATCGCCAACGACCCCACCAGACTGCCAAGATGGGTAGAAATAGCGCGGGAAGAAACCGCAAAGATATATGGGTAGGAGATAGGAGTTAGGGATTAGGTTTTAGGGATTAGGCCGTTTTAAACCTAATCAGTGCAAACAAGGGCAGGGGGAGGTCACAAATAGAATCGATTTCGTCCGACTTCACCCGGTTTCTTACGATTTCGACCGACTATAAACGCACCTCTACGAGGCGCAGGCAATGTTATGGTTTAATCCCCAGGCTGACGCCTGGGGTTACTCATTAAAATGCCTTTACAAGGCATAACCCAAAACTTAAAGCTGAAAAATTAAGCTGAAAACCCAAAACTTAAAGCTGAAAAATTAAGCTGAAGACCGAAAACTAAGACTAAAGACTGAAAACTGAAAACCTAAGACTGAAAACCTAAGACTAAAAACCGAAAACCAAATTGACATGCTGTTTTATTATCAATATAATTAGCACATGAAATCATTAGATAATCTAACTAAATCCTCTGAAAATGAATTTACCGGTGTTGTCATGGAGACAGTGATGATGCTGATGCGGGTTATGCGGCGGGAAATGCGACGACATCAACCGGCGGAAATGACAATGACACAGTTTCGCACCATGCGTATTCTGCGTCATCATCCGGATATTTCATTGTCTCACCTGGCAGAACACCTTGATATAACCCATGCGTCAGCATCAACCTTGATCGATGTATTAGTCAAACATAACATGGTATCACGCGAATATAGCGCCATTGATCGGCGAAAGATAATGATTAAACTGACTGAACATGGCGTTGCTACATTAGATGCGGTTTGGCAGGCGACACATAATCGGCTTGCTAAATTAATGTCTAAACTGAAATCTGAAGAACGTATTACCGTATTGCAGGCAATGGATATCTTGCGCATAGCACTTGATAACCGTATGGAAGAAAATGGTGATAGCAATGCATAGTTTTCATGGTGGACCGGGTGGGCCTGGTGGTGGAAGAGGTGGCGGAATTGGCCCAAGACGCGCAGAAGACCCATGGACAGCCTTCCACAAGTGTGTGCCGTTAGCAAAACCGTTATTACCGTTATTGTCATTGGGGTTAATTTGTACCATGCTGGGGGTTTATCTGGGGCAGCAACCACCAAGAATTTATCAATACACCATTGACACCATTATTGGCGGTAAACAATATAACCTGTTAACCGCGGCCATTGTTAAATATGTTCTGATAATTATTGCCAGCCAGATAATTGGGTCGTTAAGCGGATATTGGATGAGTATTGCCGGTCAGCGAATGCTGCATACATTGCGTTTGATGCTGTATGAAAAGTTTCAGGCGTTATCATTAAGTTATTATGATAATAAACGCATCGGTGATCTGTTATCGCGTATTACTAATGATGTTAACCAGGTAGAAGGGATGATAGTAAACACCGCGAACGCACTGGTACGCCAGATATTCGGGTTAGGTTTTGCGTTGTATTACATGTGGAATTACAGCGTTTTTCTAACCTTGCTGGTGTTGATACCGGTGCCAATTATAGGTGTCGGGTTATATTATTTTACTCGCAGAATACGCATCGTGTATCGCACTATCCGCGAAGCAACCGGACAATTCAGCGCAAAACTGCAGGAAAATTTATCCGGCATGCGGGTTATTAAGGCATTCAGTCGCGAACCAGTTGAATTGGCAATGGTGAATGATACAAGTAGTTATTTAATGGGTTCAAATATTAAAGCGTCAAGAATGACATCAATATTTTTCCCCGCGTTGCAGACCGTCAGCACTGCCGGCACTATTATTGTACTTGGTGTTGGTGCCAGTTTAATATCAAAAGATTTATTTACCATTGGTGCTTTAACCGCTTTTTCTATGTATGTGTCGCATTTTTACCAGCCAATAGGCGATTTTATCCGTACTTTTGATTCAATTCAACGTGCACTGGCATCCGGCGAACGTATCTTTGAAGTATTAGATTCTGTGCCGGAGGTTATTGACCCCAAAAATCCGGTTACGTTTTCAAATGTCCGTGGAGAAGTGGAATTTCGCGATGTATCTTTTCAGTATGCCACCGGCAGCGAGGTTTTACACCACGTTAATGTAATTACATCTCCTGGTGAGGTGGTAGCATTGGTTGGCCAAAGCGGAGCAGGCAAAACCAGTTTCGTTAATCTTATACCACGTTTTTATGATGCAACTTCCGGCGCGGTTTATATTGATGGCATTAATGTCCGCGATGCTCTTCAGGCCGATGTGCGCAGAAATATAGCCATAGTATTGCAGGAATCATTTTTATTCAACGGCACCGTAAAAGAAAACCTGCGTTTTGGCAGGTTGGAAGCCAGCGACGAAGAGTTGGAATCCGCGGCAATTGCGGCCAACGCGCATGAGTTTATCGAGAAATTGGCGGAAGGTTATAATACCGAAATTGGCGAACGGGGAATAAAATTATCCGGCGGTCAAAAACAACGCCTTGCTATTGCCCGCGCTATCCTCGCTAATCCGCGCATCCTTATCCTTGACGAAGCAACTTCTTCAGTTGACTCAACATCCGAACATCTTATTCACCAGGCGTTGGAACGACTGATGGTAGGCCGCACCACATTTATTATTGCCCACCGTCTCAGTACTGTCCGTTCTGCCGACCAGATTTTAGTATTACATGATGGCAAAATTGTGGAACGCGGTAAACATGACACGTTAATCAGCGAAAATGGTGTCTACGCGGAAATGTGCAGACAACAATTCTGGAACGAGAAAAAAGACGCAATTGAAGTTGATTAATAGATAAATCCATACAAAAAAGTCAGGGTTTTTATAAAAAGTCACTTCGACAGCCTCAGTGACCACATCTGAAAACCGAAAACTGATAGAGGTAATTGCAAAACTAAATTATATCTATTTTTTTCTGTACGGAATGCCGTCCCCGGCATTCCTCTTTGAGATAGAAACTCCCTATTAACGGAATGCCGGGGACGGCATTCCCTACAATTCAGACAGGTTTTGCAAAAGTCTCGAAAACTTGTTTAATTTTTTCTTTCTTGACTATCATCCGTGATATAGTTAAGATTTGACACGGGGTATTATAATGCGTTTTTCGTTGTTTTATATATTATTGTTTTCTGTATTTTCTGGCTTCGCGGCTTTTCCGGTTAAAGTTACGGATTCCCGTGGCGTTGTGGTAACTATCCCTACTGTTCCGCAACGAATTATCTCTATGGCCCCCAATGTTACTGAAATATTATTTGAGATTGGCGCGGGGAAACGTGTGATTGCCGACACCATGTTTTGTGATTTTCCGCCACAGGCGGTTAAATTGCCGAAAATTGGCGATTATTTAAAACCCAATGTTGAAAAGATAAGTTCATTAAAACCGGATTTAATAGTTGCCTCCCGTGGGAACAACCTGGATGCAATTGAGCAACTGGAAAAATCCGGCTTGAAGGTTATTTGCGTTGACGCGGTTGATATTCCCACCACACTCCGTGATATACAATTAATCGGTAATGCCATAGGTTGTGCCACCCAGGCAAAAAAAACTGTTGATAAGATGAAAACCATGATAAAAGATGTGGAAAAATCTGTGGGGAATATACCTGTCAATAAACGTATAAAGGTTTTATTTCTTTTTCCCCCGTACGATTCTTTATTCAGTACTGGACCCGGGTCGCACATAGATAATATGATTACCCGTGCCGGGGGCATTAACATTGCCGCAAAAACCAATAAACCATGGCCGCAATTATCAATGGAGATGGTGGTGTCGTCAAACCCGGATGTAATTTTGACCACAGTGGCAATGGGCACCATGAAAAGCATCACCGAGAAAAGTTTAATAGCAAAAATGCGGTCAGATAACAGATGGAAAAATATTAAGGCTGTAAAAAACGGTCGGGTATATATATTGGATGAAGATATGACAACATTACCAGGTCCAAGGTTATGGATGGGATTATGGTTAATGGGACATAGCATGTATCCATCAAAAGTAAAATATCCATATTGGCAGTTACCGTGAACAATGTATTGCTGACAGTTGAAAATGTATCCGGCGGTTATGGTGAACGCGATATTCTGCGTGGGGTAAACCTTACGTTGAACGCCGGTGATTTTATCGGGGTTATTGGTCCCAATGGGTCAGGCAAAAGCACCCTGTTGCGCGCTATTACCGGTTTGTTACACCTGTCGTCCGGCAATATTCATCTGATGGAACAACCGATCAAGTCATATTCGCGACAACAACAGGCGCGTTTAATTGCTGTTGTCCCTGCTGTTACCCACCCCACATTCAGTTTTACCGTGCGTGAAATAGTTGAGTTGGGACGCCATCCGCATTTGGGCAGATTTAAATCACCCGGAAAAAATGATGCTGATGCTGTAAATAATGCCATGGAATTGGCCGACGTGACACAATTAGCGAAACGCAATATTGACCAGCTATCATCGGGCGAATTGCAAAGGGTAATCATCGCCCGTGCCCTGGCACAACAACCACGTATTTTATTGCTAGATGAACCAACCGCACACCTGGATATCGGGCATCAACTGGATATATTCACCCTGTTGAGAAAATTAAGCGAAGAACACGGCATCGGCATTATCTGTATTTCCCATGATATTAACCTGGCCGCCGAATATTGCCCCAAAATAGCATTATTTTCTGAAGGACGCATATTCACCAACGGGACAGCGACTGAAGTGGTAACTGAAAGTAATTTATTATCAGTTTACGGCGCGTTGGTGTCGGTGGCGCAAAATCCGCATAGCGGTCAACCCCATATTCTGGTGACGCGTGCCCCGGTAATAAATGTGGAGCCTGAAGAATGAATAAAAAAGAATGGATTATTATCTTCATATTGGCTGCATTGTTAATTATAAGTGCTGTATTATCAATTGGCATGGGGTCAGTAGATATTAAACCTGCTGATATATTAACAGTTTTACAGGACCATTTATTCGGACGTGAATCGACTAATGTAAACGATGCCATTATCTGGTCCTTCCGCATGCCGCGTATTGTGCTTGCCATACTTGCCGGTG
>CAZNLA010000320.1:0-6395 GCA_964573385.1 uncultured bacterium | reverse complement strand
AGACGCAAGATTTTGCGTCTCTACAATTACCACAGATTATAATTATTGATTCGTGAGTTACGATACCTACGTAGAGACGCAAGATTTTGCGTCTCTACAATTACCACAGATTATAATTATTGATTCGTGAGTTACGATACCTACGTAGAGACGCAAGATTTTGCGTCTCTACAATTACCACAGATTATAATTATTAATTCATGGATTGCGATTGAAACATTTATTTTAAAATTATTTCTGATTTTTCATCTTTTTTCATTGACACAGTATAAACCCTTTATTATCATAACAATCAGAAACAATCATTATCAAACAAAAGGTAAATGATATGAAAAAAAATATTGGTAAAGACCATCCCATTCGCGTGGGAGTAATCGGTGTTGGCCGTGGCAGTAGCTTTGCTTCCGGAGCAACAGACTTAGTTGGTATGAAACTGGTCGCGCTTTGTGATACCTGGGAAGAAAAGCTAATTGAAGCCGGCAAACGCTACGATGTGGCGACCTATACCGATTATGATAAATTTCTTGAGCATGATATGGACGCGGTTATATTGGCGAACTATTTTCACCAACACGCGCCATTTGCCATTAAGGCATTGCAGGCAGGCAAACATGTAATGAGCGAATGCACCTGCAACTCCACCCTTGCCGAGGGTGTGGCACTGTGTCGCGCGGTGGAGAAAAGTGGTAAAACATATATGCTGGCGGAAAATTACCCTTACACCCAGTTCCACATGGAGATGCGACGGTTATACCGCACCGGTGAAATTGGCGAGGTTACCTACGCCGAGGGTGAATATAACCACCCGATGGCGCCAAAAGATAGATTGGCGATATCACCGGGAATGCAGCATTGGCGCAGTTGGTTGCCGTCTACATATTACTGCACCCATGCCCTGGCACCGTTGATGTATATCACTGATCAGATGCCGGTTAAGATAAATGGTCTTTCCATCGCCTGCCGCGAGGTTGACGAGGAAACAGTACGTGTTGGCGACCCAGGATCAGTAATATTATGCCGTATGGATAATGGCGCGGTATTCCGCATTTTCGGTTTGCTGTTGCCCGGGCATAGTAATTGGTCACGGGTGCACGGGTCAAAAGGCGCCATGGAAATAACCCGTGGCCCCGGATATTTTGGTCCTGGTCAGGTACGGGTATGGCATGACCACTGGCAACGCGCAGAGGGACAACCACTGGAACGCACCTACGTGCCGGATTGGCCGGAACATGGCGACCTGGCAGCACGTTCCGGTCATGGCGGAGGTGATTTCTGGACTAATTTCGAGTTTGCCAATGCCATCAGATCTGGCGGACAACCATATTTGAATGTCTACCGCGGTGTAGCCATGAGCAGTGTCGGCATCCTCGCCTGGAAAAGCGCGTTGCAGGACGGCGCACCATTTGATGTACCGGATTTTAGCAGTGAAACAAGCCGCAGCCAATATGAAAATGACAACTGGTCACCGTTCCCCGAAAATGCCGGATCCGGCCAACCACCACCAAGCATTCTCGGCACCCCAAAACCATCCCGTACTGCCGTCACAAAGGCGAAAAAGCAGTGGAAAGAACAGGGATACGTGGAGTAAATTAAAAATTAAAAATTGTAAATTAAAAATTAATTACGAATCACGTATTTTTATTCGTGATGCAAATCGATTTCAAACGATTTCGGACGACTGCTAACGATTTTAAAAATGTTGCGTTAAACAAAAATATGTTTAAAAATGGTCGCTTCGACAGGCTCAGCGACCGGTCACTGAGCCTGTCGAAGTGACCTTAAGCAACAGTCCTGTAATAAATATTGCACCGGAAATATTAAGGTAAAAATATGAACGAGATAACATACAAAGATTTTGATGGTAAGTGGGGACATAATGCTAAATTAGCATTGGACGCCATAGATATGGTGCCGACAAAAGGTATTCCTACCTGGCTGTTTCAGACTATGCAGTGGTCGCAACTGGAAGTTTTATCCGGCAACGCGCCGGGCAGTTATCCGAAAGAGCCGACACGGGTTTATCTTGATTTTATGCTAAAATCCGGAGTATGCTTATTAGACCAGTGGATACCGGAAAATCCGTTAAGCATGACCGACCAGGGATACGAAGATACCCCGCGCGGTGCCACCACCGGTGCTGAGGAGATTATCCGCGACGGTATGCTTATAGATTCACCGGAAGCCGCGGTTGAACATATGGAAAAATTCGTTTTTCCGCAATGGGAACAGTGGAAAATTAACCTTGAAACAAACGCGGATGAGGATGTGCGAAAACGGATAGCCGGTGAAGTGGAGGTTCAGCAACTTTTCGGTATGAATATGCTGAAAGCGCCATATGGCGGGTTTTTCACATTTCCGGGTTTTATGTATGGCATGTATGGCTATGCCAATTATTTCATGGCTTACGCGTTATACCCGGAAGTAATTGAACGCGGTTTTAAAATTAACGCCGATGCCGCCGAAGTATATAACCGCAATGCCGCCCGCGCCATTATTGAAGGCGGTTTGCCAAAATTAGTGCGCCTTGACCATGATATGGCGGATTCGCGCGGAACATTGGTAAATGTAACCACCCTTGATGAATTATGGTTCCCGCATTTCGCGCGTTCCATTAAACCTTTGTTGGATGCCGGAATCCGGTTAATTTGGCATTGCGATGGTAACCTGATGGAGATGGTGCCGCGCCTGTTGGAATGCGGTATCGGTGGTTTTCAGGGATTCCAATACGAGGACGGCATGGATTATGAAAAGATTTGCAAAATGACAGATACTGACGGAAATCCGCTGTTCATAATCGGCGGAGTATCAGTAACCCGCACCCTGCCCTACGGCAAACCTGCGGATGTAAAACGCGAGATAGATTGGCTGGTGGCAAACGGCCCCAAAACAGGATTAGTACTGGGGTGTTCCAGTTCAATAGCACCGGGTGTGCCGTTGGAAAATATGCAAACATTGATAGAAGGTTTTGCGTATTACCGGGCAAAAGGACGCGGATAAATGAAAAATAATGATGCCTGTCTGATAGGTCTTGACCTGGGCACCAGCGCAATTAAAGGTGTGCTGATGTCGTATGACGGGCAAATTATCTCTGAAGCAGGTGCGTCTACTACATTTTCATATCCCCATAAAGGTTGGGTAGAAACTGACCCGTTGCGACATTACCAACATGTCTGCGATGTGCTGCGTAAATTATCCTCCGCTGTTAATGGCAATGTGAAAGCTGTCGCCATGGCAGCAGCATCCGGCAATACCATGCTGACAGATGCTGACGGCAATCCACTGACACCGGTAATTAACTGGATGGATTTACGGTCAGAAGAGAAAACACCGGAATCGTTGGAAGGATTGGAATCATCTGAAGTATCGCAAATAACAGGTTGGCCATGTGTTAATACCTTTCCATTGGCGCACCTGGCATGGTTACAGCAAAACCGGCGTGAATTATACCAATCAGCAAAACATATCTGTATGGATACCGATTGGCTGATTTATAAATTGACCGGACAATGGAAGATGGACCACTCCACCGCGGCGACTTTTCACCTGCAAAATCAGCTATCCGGCGATTATCACCAGCCATTTTTACAAAGATTAGAGATTCCTGCTGAGAAGTTGTCATCTCTGGTTAATAGCGGAACGGCAATATCCAACCTGACACGGCAAGCAGCAGAAGATACCGGATTAACGCAGGATACCATCATCGCCGCCGGTTCGTTTGACCACCCATCCGCGGCGCGCGCCATGGGTATAATGTCACCCGGACAACTGCTTTTTTCCTGTGGCACATCATGGGTGGGATTCACCCCATTTTACGACCGCCAACATATCATAAACGCGCAAATGTTATGTGACCATTTCCTTTCCGGCATTAATGGTCCATGGGGTGGAATTTTCTCTGTCACCTACATCGGACGCACCATAGAATGGTACGTCGATAACCTGATAGCGCCTGGTGAAAATAACCGGATGAAGATATTTAACGACTTCGCCGCAAATGCCACCCCGGGTGCCGGTGGTTTATCAATTGATTTGCGCCAACCACCACAGGCAATTATCGCATCGCGCGAGAATATCAGTCGTGCGGTTATGGAAGGCGCCGCCAGGTTGATTAATGATAAAATGATTTCACTGCATGAATTTGGTTTTAAATTTAACAAGGCAGTCATGGTGGGTGGACCGTCTGAAAGTCCTGTCTGGCCGGGTATTATAGAAGATATTACCGGGGTAGAAATTACCACCAGTGGACGTAGCGCAGGCGCAATAGGCGCGGCAATGCTGGCGGGGATAGCCGCCGGAATATATGTGGATGAATACGACGCATATAAAAGATGGCAAAGCACAAAGGGGTAAAAATGAATACCATTAAACGGCCAAAAGCGGGGTTAGTACCGTTTTACCTTAAATTATATGATGACCTGATGCCGGAATGCCGGGCAGGATTTGATTGTCTGATTAATGATATCACCACCTCAATGGCAAAACGTGGTATTGATATTTGCGCCGCACCGATTTGCCGTGTTTCCGAAGAATTTGAAAACGCAATAATTATGCTGGAAAAAGAAAATATCGATTGTTTGCTGACTGTTCATCTGGCATATTCACCATCACTGGAATCCATCGACTCTTTTTGCCGTACAAAATTACCGATTGTAATTATGGATACCACCATGGATGCCGATTTTGACATCGGGGTATCACCGGATCGCATAATGTATAACCATGGCGTCCACGGGGTAATGGACTTCGCGTCTATGCTGCTCCGCCGTGGTCGTCATTTTGAAATAACTGCCGGACATATCGCGGATGATAAAATGCTGGATACAACCGCTGATTTAATCCGCGCTGCCACTGCCGCAGGATTAATGGGCAAAAGCAAAATGCTCCGGGTCAGCAATGCCTTTGCCGGCATGGGTGATTTCACCGTTTGCGAAGATGTGATGGCGGAAAAATTAGGTATTACAGTAAACCAAATCAGCCTTGATACCCTGGATGAATCTGTCGCGAAAATCACTGATGACCAGGTGTCGGCAGAAGTCGCAAGTGACCATGCACAATTTGAATGCGTCGCAAACCCGGTAGCACATGAACAGTCAGTCCGTGTTGGTTTGGGACTGCGGGCAATTATTGACGAAGGTGATTACAGCGGATTCAGCGTAAATTTTCAGGCATTTGACCGCTGCGACCGTCCGGCAAATACCATGCCGTTTATGGAGATATCAAAGGCGATGGGACGGGGAATAGGTTATGCCGGTGAAGGCGATGTGCTGACGGCGGCACTGGTGGGTGCACTTACCCGTGCCTTTAATCGGGTGACATTTACCGAAATTTTCTGTCCCGACTGGGCAGGTGACAGCCTGTTTCTTTCCCACATGGGAGAAATTAGTCCGTCAATAGCGTCAGGAAAACCGCGAATAATATCGAAACCGTTTTTCAGCGGTGGTTCACTTGACCCGGCAATACTTACCTGTGCGGCAAAACCGGGACCGGCGGTATTTGTAAATCTGGCACCCGGACCAAATAACAGTTTTTCATTGATCGTCGCTCCGGTAGAAGTGCTTGCGGAAAATGACAGTTTAGATTCGGCTATTCTTGATACCATACGCATTTGGGTCAAACCGCAGGGCAGCATATCTACTTTTCTGGAAGCATATTCCCGTGCCGGTGGTACACACCACAGCGCACTGGTATTGGGTAATCATGTCAAAGCGATTGCTGCTTTTGGCCATTTTTGTGGCCTGAATGTGGTGCAAATAGAGGGGTAATATTGATGCAACTTCAATATAAACCGGATTGGGAAGAGACAAAAGAGCGTTACTGCGCGTGGTGGAATCACGACTATTTCGGTCGCTGTGCATTATCCGCATTTGCTCCTTTGGATAATCCGCCACCACGTGAAGCACCACCAAACCCAAAAAGCCTTGATGACAGATGGTATAATCTTGATGCTATCAGTGAACAAATAGATTATCAGATGAGCAGAACCTTTTATGGTGGCGAGGCTTTTCCGGTATGGTATCCCGGATACCCCGGCATTGCGGCAATTCCGACAATACTTGGGTGTTCGCTGGAATTGGACTATTCCACCGGGTGGTGGGGTCATATTTTAAAAGACCCGGATGGATTTGATATTCAGGCATTAAAACTTGATACCGACAATCCCGATTATACTTATGCTATGGATGTTTTGAAGCGCGCGGCAACAGAAACAAAAGGGAAATCTATACCATCAATTGGCGCGTTTGGCGGTGGTGGTGATACTCTGGCGGCATTGCGCGATACCGAACAACTACTGATTGATTGTGTGGAACGTCCGGATACGGTACGCGATGCGGAAATCTACCTTATGAAAATGTGGTTCGACTTCTATGACCGTTGCCATTCAGTAATCCGGGATG
>CAZNLA010000319.1:0-6404 GCA_964573385.1 uncultured bacterium | reverse complement strand
TGATAATGTGTGAAAAACACGCCTTGTATGACAGCAAAATAGCCTCAAAATCTACTTACTTCTTATTTATGGATATGTCTAATATCCTATCACTTTGATAATTGAATATGGTTTATCGTTCTGACTAATCTTGCATTACTATGCGCTAATCAATATATGTAGATCGTGTTATCCCCAACAAAATAAATTTGATAATTGTTAAATTTATAAAATACCATCAACCATTTATAATAGAGGAAATTGCAAAACCTATCTGAATTGTAGGGAATGTAGTCCCACGGCATTCCGTTAATAGGGAGTTTCTATATCAAAGAGGAATGCCGGGGACGGCATTCCGTACAGAAAAATAGGTATAATTGGGTTTTGCAAAAGCCTGATGATAGCAAATTAAAAAATGTGTTAAATAGTTTGTTAACTGATTACCCCGATTTATGAATTAGATGTTGAATTCAGAAGGTAACAAATATCATGTCAGCATCTTTTGTTTGTTTTTCACCTTGACCTTTAAAGCAGAAAAAAGATAAACTTATTTAAAGTTAAGTGGGAGATTTTGATGAATATTACACAGGCTATACAAGAAATTATTAACCATAAATCGTTATCGATGGATGAAGCTATATTGGTGATGAAGTCTATTATGGAGGGTGAGGGTACCCAGGCACAAATAGCGTCATTAGTTACTGCATTACGCATGAAAGGTGAAACGGCGGAAGAGATTGCCGGGTTTGCCAGTGTAATGCGTGAAAAAGCATTGCGGATATCCCCGGTGGTGCCGGTATTAGTTGATACCTGTGGTACCGGCGGTGACCAGTTAAAAACATTCAATATATCCACTACTACAGCATTTGTTGTTGCCGGGGCAGGGGTGCCGGTGGCAAAACATGGCAACAGGCGTGTTACCAGCAAATCCGGCAGTGCTGATTTGTTGGAGGCTTTGGGGATTAATTTAGATGTTTCACCGGATTTTGTGCAACGTTCAATTGAAAGGTTGGGAATAGGTTTTTTATTCGCACCTTCTTTTCATCCTGCAATGAAATATGCGGCACCGGTACGGCGTGAAATAGGTATAAGAACTGTTTTTAACATATTAGGTCCATTAACTAATCCTGCCGGCGCAAATAGGCAGGTTATAGGCGTTTACGCCCCGGAACTGACAGAATTAATGGCAAATGTATTGAATTTGCTTGAAATTAAGCATGCTTTTGTGGTGCATGGTATGATAGGGCTTGATGAATGGTCGAATGCCGGAATTACCCGCGTTAGTGAATTAAAAGATGGAAAAGTTAATACCACTGAATATACAACTAAGGATTTTGGAATTGCAGAAGCGAATCCGGATGATTTAACAGGTGGTGACCCGCAGGAAAACGCGGTAATTGTTGAAGCAATTTTAAAAGGCGAAAAAGGCGCGAAACGTGACATAGTATTGCTGAACGCCGCGGCGGTATTAGTTGTGGCAGACGCGGTTGGGTCAATACAAGCAGGAATAGAAAAGGCTGCGGAGTCGATTGATTCCGGCGCGGCCTGGGGTAAAATACAGGCACTGAAAGCAATGACGAACGCCGTTTGAATTAACCTGACGGATAAGCGGCAAATTGGCGATAACTGATAGAACGGGTGTCCATATATGACTCACCCGGGAAGGTAAAGCCGTTTCTGGTGAGGTATATTTTTACTATTTTTCTGGTCCAATTGCCGAATATATCATAGGTATAGCTAATATCAAAACGGGTTGATTCACCATCAAAGTTTCTTGACATGGCCGTTATAACACCCGATGAATCTGTGCGGTAAAAGTTATGATAAATTATTTTATCTGCTTTGTAACCGGTAGCCTCGTAGATATTTTCTTTATTATCGTATAGCCTTACTAACCTGGCGCTATCTTTTCCATACCATATTGTTTCTTCGCATGATTTGGTGCCCGCTTTGGAGAAGCTATAATTTATCAGTTTTGTAGTTGCCCCGGTGGTATCGCGTACTGTGATGGTTGTTAATTTTCCGTCGGTGTTGTATTGATACTTAATTTTTTCAACCAGTGCGCCGTTACTGTCGAACCTTATCTCTTCGTCGATGGTTTTGTTTTCATTATAAAAAAATCTGACAATGCTGAGATATTTTTTGTTTACCGAATAAGACCTGGTATCTATTAATCCATTTTTTTTATAAGCCCATATTAACTGACCATTCACCTCTTCGTAATTATTAAAATCCCATTCGTCAATGACTTTACTGTTTATATCAAAATGCGTTTTTGTCAAAATCAGCGAGTCATCAATTCGCCACCTAAGTCCATCGAAGGTAATAAGGTTATTTCTGTAGGTGGTGATATATTCTATAGGACCGGTTACTGCAGATGCGGATAAATCCAAATCAAATACCGGCATGGTTAATGATGGTGTCTGAAGTGAAATTAAAAAAATCATTATTAATAAATGGCTGATTTTTAGTTGCATATACAGTATTAATCTTACAGGTTATTTCCGTTTTCGTGAAGTTATTTTTACGAAAATAAAGGAAAAAATATTAAGATGTATAACTTTAAATTATTCATGATGAAATTTATTTGCTTAATTATATTTTTAATGTTCCTTACATATATTGCCAGTGCCAGTCAATTACATGATGCCGCGCAAAAAGGCGATATCGTTTTATTAACTTCTTTACTTGCCACTAACAAATATTCTATAGAAAGTATCGCTGATATTCGTGGCAGAACCCCGTTAATAGCGGCAATCCAGAGTGGCAAAATAGCATCAGTGAGTTATTTATTGGGTAATGGTGCAGATGTTAATAATAAAGGAGCATTCGGGAACCCACCGTTAATTTGTGCTGCTGAAAAGGGTGATGAAAAGATAATTAACGCACTGTTAACAGCAAAGGTTGATATAAATGAAAAAGGTATCAGTAATATAACCGCATTGCATACCGCGTTAAATAATGGTTTTGAAAAATGCGCTTTATTATTAATAGAAAATGGTGCTGATTTAAATGCAATTGCGGATAATAATTATACAATATTGATGTCTGCCGCACGTGTTGGGTGCGGAATTATAACTAAATTGATGATTGATAAAGGTTTTGATGTTAATAAACAAACAAATGATGGAATGACAGCAATAATGTTTGCGGCTTTCAAAAGCGCGGAATGTGTACAAATGTTAATTAACGCAGGTGCCGATATTAATAGCGCTGATAAAAAAGGTTTTACTTCGCTGATGTATGCCGCGTTAACAAACAATGTTGCTGTTATCCAGGCGCTTATTAACGCTAATGTATCAATTGATAAGTTCAATATTGACGGAAAGACAGCGGCATTTATTGCCGCAGAGAATGGGAAAATTGAAGCGTTAAAATTATTTATAGAGAAAAAAGCATTTATTAAAGATGCCAATGGTAATAATTTAATAATAACTGCATCGATGTATGGCCATTTGCAGGTAATTGATTTGTTAATAAACGCTGGTTTTAATATAAATGAACAAAATAACGACGGTATAAGCGCATTAATAAATGCTGTCCGTTGTGCCGATTATAAGGTTGTTGAACATTTAATTAATAAAGGTGCAGATATTAACGTTCAAATAAAAAATGGTCAGAGTCCATTGATGTTAGCAGCAATAGACAACCGGGTTGATATTCTGAAATTATTAATAGGTAAAAATGTTACATTAAATACAATGACGCAAAATGGAAATACCGCGTTAATGCTGGCGATTATGAATAATAATCAGGAAATAGCGAGATTGCTTATAAACAATGGTGCTGATGTAAACTTAAAAAATGTCAAAGGAAAATCAGCATTACAAATGGCAAGGCGGGAGAAATTAACGAATATTGTCCTTGCTTTAAAGGCGAATAAAGCAGAAGATTCTGATGCTGCCTTGTCATTACCCCTATAAAACAGGTATTCTTATTACGCGATAAGCAAATTGATACTGACAGAACTTTTAATGGTGTTAATTATTTCTATGCAAATGGTTGCTGATTAATTAAATAAACCGAATAAAATTTCTGCAAATATTTTGGAGGTTTTCACATGTCAAAACGTGGAAAAGTACTAATTTACGGTAACCATATTGATACCGATGTCATAATTCCTGCGCGGTATCTGAATACGACTGATCCTAAAGAATTAGCAAGTCACTGCATGGAAGATGCCGGTGATAACTTTGCTGGTCGGGTTCAGGATGGTGATTTTATTGTCGCCGGCGATAATTTTGGCTGTGGTTCATCACGCGAGCATGCGCCAATTGCTATTAAAGCAAGTGGTATTACAGCAGTTATAGCCAAATCTTTCGCCCGTATATTCTTTCGCAATTCAATAAATGTTGGCTTGCCTATTTTTGAATCATTGGAAGCAGCAACAGACGCGGAAGAGGGTGACGAAATGGAAGTTAACATCGAAACTGGTGTTATAACCAATGTAACAAAAAACAAAAGTTATCAGGCAGAACCATTCCCGGATTTTCTGCGTGATATAATTGATGCCGGTGGCCTGGTAAATTACGTTAAAAGTCATGCGGCAGGCAAATAAAAGGTGGTCATGCTGAATGCATAATAATAAAATTGCATTGGCAATGATATTAATAATTTTATTTTTAGGCGGTTGCGCCCGTAAGGTCGCACCGCCTGTTAATGTTAAAGCACCGGTGGAATCTGCTGTTCAAAATGGCAATATTAAGTTAAACAAGAAGTATTCAGTTACTTTCCCCAACTCTCCACCCTTAATATGGCAGGGAGAAATTGATGGGGGAAACGCAGACGAAGATGGAAATCTTAAATTTAATAAAATTAAAACAGTTTTCTACAAAAATGGTAAACCGGCATTAAAATTATCCGCTTTAAGTGGTACCAGTAATATCATAAATAAAAAAGATGTTATGATACATTTAAATGGTGGTATTCATGCTGTTGCTGTTGATAAAGATATTGTTTTTGATGCTGATTCCCTGAAATGGGATTCTTCTACCGGAAAAATATCCGTAATTAATATCAGTATGGTTGGAATGGGTTTTAAGCATAAGGCACAATTGTTAAATGCTGATGTTGATTTAAATCATATGAAATTTTCTAAAAACGTTATAACAGAGTTTATTGGTGATAAATAATGGCTTCAATTATATCTTGCGACTCTTTGACAAAAACTTTTGGTATCCGACCATTATTTAAAGATATATCATTTGGCATTGATGATGGCGAGAGAGTCGGTTTAATAGGCCCAAATGGTGCGGGTAAATCTACATTATTACAAATAATTGCCGGTGTCGAACATGCGGATGACGGTAATGTCGTCAGTCGTCGTGGTTGTGTAATCGCCTATTCCGCACAAAAAGATGATTTTGAAGACGGATTGACGATAAAAGATTTTTTGTATTCCGCATTGCGCGACAGCAAAATAGATGAAGACGAAAAACAGATACGCATTAGTGTAATCTGCGGAAAAGCCGGATTTAAGGATGTTGGGCAAATGGCTTCGGAATTGTCAGGAGGGTGGAAAAAACGTCTGGCATTGGCGATGGCATTTGTGAAAGAAGCGGAATTGTTATTGTTGGATGAACCGACAAATCATCTGGATATCGAAGGCATTATCTGGCTAGAAGATATGTTGAGAGAAAGTAAATCCGCATCTATTATTGTAAGTCACGACAGATATTTGTTAGAAAGAACCATGACACGAATTATAGAGATAAGTACGCTATATCCCGATGGTTATTATGGCGTAAGTGGCGCATATTCTGATTTTTTAATGAAACGTGATGAGTTTATGCAAAATCAGATATCATACCAGTCAGCATTACAGGCGCAGGTACGCCAGGAAGTCGCCTGGTTACAACGTGGTGCCAGGGCAAGAACAACCAAGGCTAAAGGCAGAATTGAAGATGCTATGGAGATGATGACGGAGTTAAGTGAAGTTAAAGATAGAAATAATCAGCAGAGAAAAGCAGATATTAATTTTTCATCAAGTGGCAGAAAAACTAAAAAATTAATAAAATTGAAGGCGGTTGAAAAAAGTTTTACAGATAGTTATTTGTTGAAAAATGTAAATTATGAAATTGACAGTAGCATGCGAATAGGGTTATTAGGGCAAAATGGCAGCGGAAAAACCACATTATTGCGGTTGATTACCGGTGAATTAGAACCGGATAATGGCAATATTTGGCGGGCAGATGATTTGCAGATAGTATATTTTCGACAGCATCGTGATTCAATTGACCCAACCATAACACTGCGGCAGGCATTATCACCCACAGGTGACCAGGTGGAATATCGCGGGTCGTATATGCATGTTGTAACATGGGCAAAAAAGTTTTTATTCACACCCGAGCAATTGCCATTACCAGTAGGTGAATTATCTGGTGGTGAACGCGCGCGAATACATATTTCGCATCTTGTCAGGCAAC
>CAZNLA010000318.1:0-6435 GCA_964573385.1 uncultured bacterium | reverse complement strand
CGGACTTTCACCGACTAAAACCACCAAGTTTCTCTTGGCGCACGTTTTCAGTTTTTAGATGTGGTCACTTCGACAGGATTAGTGATTATTACCACAATTGCCAACTACGGAATACCGGTGGTTGCGGTAAATTTTCTAATGTAAAGGTACGACGTCCACCCAATAAAGGTACTATCGCGTCTTCAGCATTTATATGTTTGCAAAATTGTCCGTCGTTTCCGCTATATAGTCCAGGGGCATAACGAATACCATCAACATTTAAACATGGCATCGCGTTTAATCCCGCCGGTTTGCTTATATACAGAAAACGTGCCGGCCCTTCCGCAATGCCGGTAACTTTATTTTTATAAAATGTCAGGTCATACGGACCATCGGCGACTTCCGCCAATGCACTGCCATATGATATTTTGGTGCCATCCAGCATCACCAAACGTGTTGTACTGGCTTTAGTATCAACAACTATGCCACCACGTTTACCTTCAAAAATTATCCCATTTTTAGAAAACTTTATCGACGTTGTCGCGTTAAATAACCAGGCTTCACCATTTGCCAATTTTTGCTTTGTAACCCCGGTTTCAACATCAGTAACCGCGCCATCCGCAGGATTAAGATTAAAAGTGATGGTCACATTGTCCGCAGGTACTTCAATTGAACCACCTTTATTAATATTTTCCATCGTAATAACTTTGGTTACAGCTTTTCCGGATTTAAGAACAAAACCTTTATACGCAACTTCCCCGGCGCCTTCGCCAATAACCAGATGCACTTCATCAGGATATATTCTTACTGCACCGGCAATCCCTTTAAATTTCACATCATTCTGCCCTGCAGCATCATACCCGTAAGATATTCCTTCCGGGTTTACAAATATATAGTCGGTGCTTTCCGGTGTTTTAACACAAGCAACACCGTCAGCAAGTTTCTTAAACTCCGCAATCGCTTCATTTTTTCCACGCGGATAAATTGCTGCCATAATATCTTCACCTGCCGGCACTGGTCCGGCAGCAGTAACGGTAAGTTCTTCAACAATATTCGGGTTAATTGACCCACCCAATCCACCACCGCCAACCGGTCCTTTATCAGAAACTGTGCGGGATTCAATATTTATTTTTCCGGGTTGTAAAAAATTAACATTCATTAGCGGGCCAAACGCGCTGGTATATTCAAAACCGTTATCTGTCGGTTTAACCTGTTCTTTTGTGCCAATAGTACGCTGATACCACCATTTTGGGGTAAGTTTATCAATGCCACCCTGTAAACTGCGGAAACTGTCACGGAAGATAAAATAATTCGGACTGGCAGCATTTTTACCTTTTAAAAATATTATTTGCCGTGTCCATCGTTGCGTATCCGGTGCTGTCAGGTTACGGGCAATTGAGTTACCTTCCACACCTACCGCGGAATAATCGCCAATTCCCCGCAGATAGTCTACTGATTCACTGAAGAAATGCCGGTGAATGCCGCTAACCGGACCCCCACCCGGCCATCCGGCGTTATTAGTCTGCGAACCGGTACGGGCAACACTGTGCCAACCAAACTCATCGCTGAACTTTCTATATGGCTGATGTACAAGCGCGTAACCGAATTGGCTGAGAGAAGTTATCGGTGCGCCTTTCGCGTATAGCACAAAATCACCCTGGTTTGAATCGCTGTGACTTGTTAAAAATCCCTGACGATATCCCAGGTATGTTTCCTGCGGGTCGCCATGATGTGAATGCAATATCGCGCCGAAACCGGGTAGCCAGGTGCTTTTAATCAATTGCGCAATCTTCTCTGGTTTTGCGTCTTTTGCTCTTTCCCCCTCGCCGGCAGTAATAATAGAAAAACCGTTGCAATGCTGAGTTTCACCCGGTTCTCCCTGTTCTTTCCATGCCCATGCATATACATTAGCAAGTTCCGGATCTACAGATTTAACTAACGCGGCAGCAGGCAACCACTGGTTAATGCGCAAAATTCCTTCATGTCCAAAACCAGGAATAACACGGAAACCATACCGCGGATCCGGTGGTGGCAAGGCGGCAAGGGTAAAATCTACAGTTCCCAAAGCAAGCTTCATGGCATCATCTGTTAATGATTTCAGGTCTTTGCATACCAGTGCCGCATGTATATATGTTGGTGCGGCAGCACCGTAATATGTCATTAATTCGCTGTAACCATTACCGGGTGTCAGGTTTAACCCTAATTCATATTTCATATATTCACGGGTAACATTCATCCATGTTTTTGCCATGGGGTGGTCGGGTATTAATACCGCAGCGAAAGGCAACGCGTAAAAGCGATTAACAGGCATATTTGGGTTACCCTGATGAGAAGCACTGGCGCGGGTATTAAAGTCCGGTTCTGACATCATATAACAAAATGCCGCCACCTGTGCCCGGTTTTCGCCGGTCATAGGGTTCTGACGTAATTTCGCCGCCCAAGCCATATTTTCTGCCTGACGGAAATGACTCCACCATTTTAATCCCCGGTCATCATTACCCTCAAAACCACTGTTTAAATTATACAGTACCGAATTAGTAACCCGTTTTTCCGGTCGCTGATACAATGCGTCTTTTGTGTCATCAGTCCATGATATATTCCAATCTTTATAATTATCCAGATTAACATAACCTTCCACCGCCCGCATACGATATAACGAGTCCTGATATTGGAAAAGACCACCTACCAGATTCCATATGCGCCGCATTCCGGTTAACCCAAAATCCGGGTCGTATTCACCGGTATGCAGCAGATTTTGCACATGTGGTTGGTTACGTATCGTCCATCGCATTTCTACATCACCATCAGCATGCGAAATCATTTGTTGGTACAACTGCGGTGTCTTTGGTGGAAACACAAACGCGGAACCGCGCCATGACCCGCCATGCTGCGGAACTATCCCTAAAAAAGGCGCGTTTTTATTTTTTTGCAATTGCGCGGTATCAACAATTCCGGCGTAATGCGCGTATGGCCCCCATGGGTACAATGCCGTAATATCAGTTATAATCTTGTCATCAGTATCATATTTTATTGGTAAACTTGCCGCTTTAATATTAGGTGTCGTAATAGCTATTCCCTGTGCTTTCACCACATCTTCCAGTGGTTTATACCTGTCACTGCGAGTTGAATAACCATATACACAATCCGGTCGCCACCCTTTAGACCGACTGCCATCATTCAATATCAAATTTACATACAACGGATTATCCGGAGAAGAAGTAGTAATTAAATCCATCATTTCATCAACACGAATCGCCGGGTCGTCTGTCAATACACGTACTGTCATCTGGTAATATCCACCATTGGTAAAGGTAAAACGGATATGTGCCTCAATAAATAATGGCCCCTGTTCGGTTACTGCGGTTTCATACCCGGTGACACATGGTGCCGTTTTACCGGCCTGTTCCCAGGCATCAGCAGGAACTACGTCAACTGTTTTTTGGCGATTACGCACAACATCAATCGGTTCGTATGAAAAATAACTGCCGCCAACCCAGCGACCATCTGACAAACGTATGCCGGTTACCGGACCGAAAGCAAGACCCGCCTTTGCCATGTTTTTTAATTTTGCAGCAGCAATTTTATGGTTTTTACAAAAAATAAGCGGATTTTTATATTCCTGTTTACCGGCAGGTATAGATATTGCTGTAATTCCATTATCAATGGTTAATATCCCCTTTTCATCCTTAAACACCGGCAAATTCACTGGTATCACCGGTTTGCCTGGCTGTAATTCAAAATGATAACTGCCATATTTTGGTAATTCCGCATAGAATGAAATTCGGCCTGACTTTAATGAGCCATCTTTGTATTTCTCCACCCGCGAGAATTGACATGGGTGTTCGCCGCCATTATCAACCAATCGTACTTCATCTATTTTCACCTTGCCTTCCGGAAATTGTACGGGATAAGTTACCATAGTGCGCGACCAATCGCGACCGACTATTTCCCGGCAATCGAAGACTGCCAGTGAAGCGGCAATCGACGCAATAGATGCCAGCAGAAAAAACAAAAATACAGATACAGCTTTCATTTTATTCACCCTTTAAATGGAGCGTTCCTAATATAGAAGATATTACAGAAGTTATCTTTAGTATGTCAATAGAAAATTAATTATACGGGCTTTTGCAAAACCCAACTATATCTTTTTTACCTGTATGGAATGCCGTCGCCGGTATTCCTCTTTGAAACAGAAACTCTATATTAACGGAATACCGGGGACGGCATTCCCTACAATTCAGACAGGTGTTGCTACTGGCTTATCAATTAACTATTTAACACCAGCTTTTTTTCCGGTTTTAAATGTTGCTATATGTAATTTACACCCGGATTCATTAAGCCACGCCATGTCAGAAGTGGTGATACCGTTGTCGGTTACAATATTCGCGATATTTTTCCAATCAGCAAATTTAACAAAGGACCTACGGGTGAATTTGCTGCTGTCTACTACTAACCAACTTTCCTGAGCACTGGATATCATGGCGCGGGATATGCGGGCAATATCCAAATCAGTGGTGAAGACACCATCACTGCTGACAGCATCCGCACCCAGAATTACTATATCGGTCTTAAACATTCGCAAATTTTCTTCTGTTAACGGTCCGGAAAGGTCAGGACTGTGATGGCGGACACTGCCACCCAACAACACCAAATCAATATTATCATATGGGTGCAGGGCGGAAGCGATAGCAAGAGAACTTGTAAGCACCCGCAGACGAGGTATGCCGGCAATGGCACGCGCAACTTCCAGTGTGGTGGTGCCGGTATCAAGAATTATTGTCATTCCCGGTTTAACAGTATCCGCAATATACCTGGCGATTACAGCCTTCTCATTGATACGATTCTCAACACGGTCAAGAAACGCGAACTCAAAAACTGCGGAACGTGAAAATACCGCGCCACCATGGGTACGGGTAAGTTCCCCTTCCCTTTCCAGCAATTCAAGGTCACGACGGATGGTTATCGGTGATACTTTAAGTTGTACCGCTAATTCTGCAACTGAAACTTCACGTTGGGCAAGTAGCAAATCAAGAATGCGTTGATGACGTGCGTTCATTTATTATCCTTTGTTTTAACAGGACTTTCGCTTAAGGTCACTTCGACAAGCTCAGTGACCGGTCGCTGAGCTTGTCGAAGCGACCTTTTTTAAGCATATTTTACTTTAAAAGCGAAAGTTTTGTTTTATTATGCTTAATTTCCGGAATGAAATAGTCATACTCAATCAGTCGCCTTTATCTGGTTAAATGTTTCTGTCATTCGTTTTATCACAAAATCAACCACTGTATTGCAGGCGGTTATTGGCAGTTTTGTCAGTGCCACCGGCGGGCATTCGGCTTTATATGTTTGCGCGCTAATATCAAAACCAGCGCAATTAAGGGTGTTGGTGAATATTTTCGCTGCTGCCAGGTTATGAAATTCTATGCCCAACAAATGCCGGCTTCCGGTGATTCCGGCTATAATATCGGGGAAATCTTCAGCCAGTAGGCGCATTCCGGTTTCATATTCATCACCAATTTCCCGGATTATTCCTTCGTTTTCTGATGCCCAACGCATGGTCACCAGATATGCAAGCGATGCTAACTCTTCCTGCCCATTTGTTACCAGTGCGCCAAATTGCGGCATGGTATCCAATACCGCACTGAACAGCAATTTTGACGCCGGATATTCACCACCGGGGAACCCTTTACCCAATGCGACTGCCGACGGTTTAAGGCCATATTCGCGGAAAAGGAATAGCCCGGGAGCCCACAGGCAAGACTGAATTTCATCAACTAATGTCGGCACATCATTTTCCGCACAAAGTTTATATGCATAATTAAGGAATTCATGGCTTAACAGTTTCGCGCCATAATTCATCATCACAATTTCATGCAGAAAACCGGCAATTTTATAAGGTGCACTGTTATAACGGACAAAAGCATCGTTTAAATCCGCAATAGAATTAGGCCGTACAGGACAAATCCGCAGTAAATCATTATCTTCCATTTTATTATATATTTCTGGCCACATACCCCGCATCATTTGCGTTATCACCGTGGTGCCGTGGTAATTCGCCAGCATTCCGCCGTCATCATTACCCATCACCAGCAAAACCGGTATGCGGTCACGATATTTTGGCTCCGGCGATTCCGGTTGAATTCTGTAATGACGCGCCAGCATCATTTTCACTCCCGCTTCAACCGCCAAACTACCTGTTTCAAGATTCAATACCCGGTTTAACCCGGATAAGTTTTCATCAGATGATATTGTATCATTAACCGCCGACACCCCATGTGCCGCGGCAACCAGTTTTTCTTCAAGAAGGCGGGTGATATGTCCGCGGGTGTTGTTATGGGTAGCGTTTGGAATGCCCAGATGGCGGGCAGTTTCCAATAAAGCGTATCCGGGAAAAGAATGGCCGACCGGGGCATGATAATGTTCGCTTTTTGTCGTCAGGTACAGGTGACCATCTTCACC
>CAZNLA010000317.1:0-6446 GCA_964573385.1 uncultured bacterium | reverse complement strand
GCATGGCGCCGTTTTCTTCGATGTCGCGGCCCAGCAGGTTTACTATGCGCGCGCACAGGTCGGCGGCTTCGTCGTGAAAACCGTAGTCATATAGACCTTGGAAAATCATGTAATTTGATATCAGCCATATTGGGCCCAGCCAATTTGACGGGTTGCTGGTTTTGTCGCAATTATACATTGGTTCGTTGGCGGCCAGGGTGCGCATGCCGTATTCGCTACACAACGCCATGGTATCATACAGGTGTTTATCCACTAAATCTTGTGCTTGTTGCGGAGTCGCTGCCCCTGCCCATAACGGCATGAATCCGGTCCATACCCGTATGCGCATCGGCAGGCAGGGCCAAAATACTCCCATTCCGCTGTTGAGCCAGGGGATTTCTTTATCGGTTTGGCATTGCAGGTCGGCGGTGTAAAAGAAATGATCGCGTTTATCCCACAGGTATTTCCGCATGGCTTCTATTAATGCCGTTTTTTTTGCGCGGTACTTTTCCGCGCTGGACGCGTCGCCGAAGGTGTCACACAGACACGCTATGGCTTCAAACTCTTTTACCATCAGACAGTTGAGATATACCGAAGCGGAGCTATTTTTGGGACGTCCGAATGTGCAGGGGTCATTATCCACACCTATTACTGCACCACTCCGCCAGAAATAGAGTCCGGTGCGGTCATCGTAATATTTTTCGTCATACCGGCGTAGAAATCGTGAGATATCCGGCACACGACCCGCTATCCATTCCATGTCGCCGGTTTGCTCAATAACCATATTCACAAACTGCGCGAATACCGGTTTATGCATATTCGGTTCATCGTATTTTTCGATCATTTCCGCAAAAAAATGTTCCGCGCCGACGTAAATAGAGTGGGGTATCGCGCCATTGGGCAACTGGAAATCAAGGAAATTCAGGATATTCCCCTTCATAGCGTCAATCACCACCGCGCGGTCAGCATCTGATGCTGATGTCATATCCATAATGCGGAATAACGACACCGAGGCAAAAAAACTGTCCCAGTCCCACATACATGTTTCGTAACCGCCACCGGCGACGATATATGGCCGAAGGAATTTATCCGTCGGCGAGTGTACCATTTTCAGGTAATTGGCCTGCAGGTGACTTATTATCAAATCTGCATATTGTTCATTCATTGTATTTACTCCCGGGTTTAGTGTTATTATTTTATACCATAATTGTACTTCTACATCGCCTTTTTCAAAATATCTATAATATCTTTTCCCTTTAACATTATATTTTCATTTGCATAATCTAAAACAGTTTTTCCTTCCTTTGACTTCATGTTGGGATTTGCACCGGAATTTAATAAAGAAAAGATTATTTCAGATGCTTCATTTTTTCTATAGGAGATAGGATCATCAATTGAGTATATATTTTTTGCGGCAAACATTAATGCTGTCATATCATCTTTATTTTTATCATTTACTTTAGCACCTGCTTTTAAAAGAACATTAATTGTATCGAGATTTGGATATTCACTATCTGCTGCTGATAATAAAGGTGTCATTCCTTCAGTATCACAGTCATCTATATTTGCACCAGCTTTTAGTAATGATGAGATAATTTTAGATCCTAAACATTTTTTTGATGCAATTAATAATGAAGTATATCCATCTATATTTTTATCGTTAACTGTGGCACCATTTTTTAATAATGTGACAATTGTATCATAGTCGGGACTAATACTACCAATAACTGACATTAAAACAGAACTACCATTGTTATCATGATCATTTATTTTAGCACCGTATTTTAACAAAGTTTTAGTAACATCATTATTTGGACGACGTGAGAGGCCATATATTAACGGTGTATTACCATAATTATCACGTTCATCCAATTTAGCACCTGCTTTAATTAGAATTTTTATAATTTTGTAATTTGGATGTTGACTACCTGTTGCGCACATTAAAAGTGTTTCACCATATAATCCCTTATTATCAATTTTAGCACCTGCTTTTAACAACATCTTTATGATTTCCGGGTTAGAATTACATGATGCCGCAAACATCAATGGGGTATATCCAGAGGTAGTTCTATCATTAATTCCTGCACCAGCATTTAATAATTTTTTTATAACATTTGTTTTTATTGAGATGTTTAATGCAGCAAACATAAGTGGTGTTTGCCCTTGTTTATCTTTATCATCTATCTTGGCACCAGCTTGTAATAATAAGTCAATAATTTTATCATTCAAATTATATTCTGCCAGTGCAAGTTTAAGCGGTGTCCTACCTACATTATCCCGATCATCCAATTTCGCTCCGGCCTTAAGTAATGCTTTAATAACTTCAGGATTTTTATTTCCTGAAACAGCATATAACAACGGTGTTTTACCTGTCGTTGTATTTCGCGCATCGATTTTAGCACCAGCATTTAGCAAAGCAGCGACTACCTTAACATTCGTATTACTCCATGATGCCACCATCAAAGGTGTCATTCCGTTTCTATCCCGTTCATCAACCTTTGCACCGGCTTTCAGTAACACGTTAATATTTTCAGGATTTGTTGTAAACCACGCTGTGAAACTCAATAATGTTAAAAACGAAAAATGCTCATTAATATTTGCACCATTTTTAATTGCATTTTCTACTTGTTTTGGTGTACCGACTTGTATTAACGCAAAAATTTCTTGTCCACATGCCTTTGCTAAATCAATATATATTTTCTTTGATTTTGAGATTTTATGTATGTTACCTAAAGCATAATCAAATGCAGTCAATTTATAATCATTTTTACATTTTGCATCTGCACCTGCTTTAAGTAAAACTGTGATTACATGAGGATCCCGGTTACAGGCAGCGGCACACATTAAAGGTGTCATACCTTCATCATTCATATCATTAATATTCGCACCATGAATAATAGCCGCCTGCACCTGTTCAGGTGTGCCGGTTTTCACCAGTTCAATAAAATCCACTCCAAAAGATAAACTTGTAGAAACAGAAAGAATCAAGATTAATAATAAAGTTTTCATCATTTTTCCTCTAACAGCCTATTAAAAAATACTACTTTTTATCTATCAGCAGACGCGTAAATTGTACGATGATATCGTCGGCTAATTTATCTGTATTTTTTTCATCACCGGTTATAATGTATTCGGCAACCATTTTTTCATCGCGAAAGGCTTTGATTACCGCGGTGATATTTCCTTTATCATTGCTATAAAATCCATTTATCATTAACGCCTTTGGGTATTTTTCTGCTTCTATGTATACTACCGTTGATATTTTTTTTAACTTGTCTTTAATATTTTTTGTTAAATGTAGCGGGTCGCCAATAATATCCGGATTCATTATTACCGGTTGCACAATTATCTCTTTTTCTGATTCCAATGGGATTTTTGCTTTATCTTCTTCGGTTAACATGCCGATGGCGAAGGATATGCCATGACTGACAGATATCAGCGGTTTTTGGTTTCCACCTATATCTTTTGCTAATTCAGGCACACGGTCTACCGCGTAATTAAACAATCTGGCAATATCAACTACGTTGTCATTATTTAACGCGGCACCTTTTATCCCCTGCAACAATGAATAGGTCAGCAACCCCTGTCCGTATTTACTTGCTTCATAACTTCGTTCGTCTGCCGCGCATCCCATTAAAAGGAATAATCCCTGCTGTTCATTTAATTTATCCAGTATATTCAGTCGTCCCGGGATATCTTTATTATTCACTAATTTATCTGCCACATTACCGGCAGCACAGGTATCTATTATTATCGCCTTTTTCTCCACGTCCATTTTAGATATCCATTCTTTTAATTCAGTAATAGTAATGGTGGTAATTTTACGTACTCCCGGATCATCCAAACCAGCAAAGGACCGCGCGTCAGAGGTAAGAAAGCAGTAACCACCATTAACACCATCTGTCACTATACCGTGCCCTGCCAGATAAACCACCAGCACATCTGTTTTTTTAATTACCGCCTGAACATCGCTGAATGTCCGGGCAATATTACGTTTAGTGGGAATATTTTTATTGCCGGATGACAAAATAGTTATGTGAGTATTCTCGCCAAATAAGCGACCGGAGGAAATTTGCAGGGATTTTGCTACCGATTCGGCATCGCGGGCAGCAAATTTTAAATCTATCCCATCTCCGGAATAGTCTGAAATGCCTACGACAATGGCATAAAATGCCGGTTTTTGTGCATATACCGTAACGGTTAATAAAATAAATAAGAATGCAAAAAGTCTTTTCACATTTTTAATTTACCACAATTTAAGAAATGTTGTAACTTATTTCGTAGAAAATCACAAAAATTCTTTTAATATCGTACTATATCGATATTTTCATCCTCATATGTAACATCAATATCGGCCGGTATCTTATATTCTATCTGTTTTCCATCTGCCTTGGTCACCGTTATTAACCCAAATGGGGTTGGCAATGTCGCGATATAATTGAATTTTGGTAAATGAGCGGGTTTTAATATTATTTTCTGGTATCCCGGCGCATCCGGAATTATCCCGATAATATATTTATAAGTAAAACCTACAACACCACTGCCCCAACCATGGCACAGGCTTTTTGGAAATGAATGAAGCGCGTATTTATTTATATCCAAAACATCAGGTTCAAACGATTCCCACACGGTGGCACTGTCATTATCAATTAACATTTTGCCAAAATATTCTTTAGCTTCATTAAACGCACCTGCCACATCGCCACAACCAGCACGGGCGCACAGGGTATAATATTTATAATAACTGGTGATTATCTGCGGCAATTTATCATCCGCTAAAATTGTTTTAACAAACTTTAGATTGGTTTCATCCACTAAACCGGCAAAATATGCCCGCGATGTCGATTGCAAAGATGGCCCGGATGGCCCAAAACTCAACTTTTCTATATAACTTTTGCGGTAATGAATATCCGGGGTTAATGGCATTTTCCATTCTTTACCGGGTTTGTCTGACATTGCCAGGGTGTGGTGAAACCCCACAGATTTTTTCCAAAACTTCTTATTTAAAACAATTGTTAAATCTGTTGCGCGTTTCTGCAATGCTTCCAGATCGTCGTCATTAAACCATTCCGCCAATTTTACAGCATCATTAATCATCTCTAAAAAGGCGAATTGCAATGGTCCCAGGTCTTCTAATTTACCGCCTAGTGGTTGTGGTGACCAATCGGTAAATCCAATGCCAAAGAAATAATCAACATCATCACGCCGGGTCAGCAAACCATCTTCGTTTACATTTTTATCGAAAACCCAGGCAGTAAACTCTTTGATTTTCTTATATATATCATTTAATGCCGGGTTACCTAACCCAAAGGTATAAATATGCTGTACCAACATTGATAAACAGTCAAAAGAATAATTAGGTATATTATTTGCCCAACTGTCAGTTGGTAATTGCGACATCATATCCATCGATGAATCCGGCTGAAAATAGATAGAATCGCAACTTTCTTTAGTAATACGCGCGTCACCATACCACCCCAATCTGTCGCGTTTAATGCCATCCATAAATCCGCCGGGGAAAGCACATAACCGCGCGGTGTATGCACTGCGTTGCCAGATAGTTTGAAAAATATCATCATTACATTGAAAAGTGCCGACAGCAGCAGGATACATAATTATCGCCGTTACATGAATATTTGATAATGATACTGCGGCATTGAAGTCAACTAATCTTAAACGGACAAAGCGAAAACCACCTGTTTCGCCAGTAAAAAAAGAAGATCCGGATAATGCCCGGAAATGTGCTTTTCGCGGTCGCTGTTCAGCACATACGGTGGGCAAGTTCCATTCACGGGCTTCCCACAGTGATTCGCCATAACTGATTGCTATATTACCGCACCCATCGGTGTTCACGGTAAACTTAAATTCTCCCTGAACCTCGGTGCCAAAATCAAGTACAAAATCAATCTCATTATTTGCAGTGGGTTCCAAATATAAATCAGCTGGTGCAGTATGAATATCCAGGTGTTGCGCCCATTGCCTTAACCGTGGAATATATTCATTTTCCCAGGCAATTTTATGCGGATACACAGGTAATGAATGCCACCCATTCCCTACCGGATTAATATTAATGCCAATTGTCGGGTCAGATGACAGCGTACCGGGATGAACATAAACCATGCAAAAAAATCTCCATTCTTAAATCAGTTGAATTATGGTCTTAATATAGTATTAAGTCAAGAAAATAATGCGTAAGATATATTGTTGAAGCCATTTGCATAACCCAATACCCATAGGCCGTCAGCGCCACGGAGAAGTGCGTTTTCGGTCGGTCGAAGTCGTATGAAGTCGGTTGAAATCGGTAGAAATCGATTCTATTTCGAGCATAAGTTAAGTGATCTTTTAAAATCCTGACTTTTTCTGTACAAATTTCGTTGCTAATGGTCTATTCCCTAAAACCTATTCCCTAACCCCTAACCCAAATAAATTGGACAAGTTTTCAGTTGTCAGTTTTCAGTTGTCAGATG
>CAZNLA010000316.1:0-6451 GCA_964573385.1 uncultured bacterium | reverse complement strand
CACACTTCCGGTTCAGTTGCTGACTGGCTTACATCTCTGCCCAATTTATGCATCAACACCACGGCATGTTCATTACTATCACAAATGAAACGCGTCGTTGTCACCGGTTTGCCGGCGTCATTCACCATTTCAACAGCACCAAAACCACGTAAAACCCGCACCTCACCCACCGCACAGATGATATCCATAGCCAAAATCATCGCCGTTATAGCGAAAACAACAAATTTTCTCATTTAATACACCCTTTATTAATAATATGACATTACTATCGCTTAAGGTCACTGAGCCTGTCGAAGTGACCTTTATAAAAAATCCTAAATTTTCTTTTACAGACCTGGCTACTAATGGCTTGATTTCTTTTTAACCCAACTTTTATTTTATTGTTTCCAGCCATTGCCAGGCGCGACGGTCAAACTCTGCCGACCAGTCATGACCAAGCCCGTCATTAAATGCAATCTTTTTATTTTTCGCGCCAATACGCTTATATACCGCCCACACACTGTATGGCGGAGAAGCCGGGTCTATCAACCCACCGGTTACCAGAACAGCGGATTTTATATCCGGGGAAAAATTCATCGGGTCGTAATATGCCATACACCGGTCTGCCGCGTCATTAAATAACGGTGGCGCGCCTTTTACATCCATACCATCGTTTAATGCTATCTTCGGGTCCGGTTTCATATCACCTGGTTGCGCGTAACCATTACACCGCGCAACCCAATGCAAATGTGGATGGTTTGGTGAATTTGGTATGGCAGATACAACCGCCTTTATTCGTGAATCCAACCCGGCAACAACAATCCCCAGACGGCCACCCTGGCTGCCGCCCACCACCATTATCCGTTTTGGGTCAACATCCGGACGGGAAATAAGATAATTCACCGCCTGCAAACAACGCAGATGCACATTGTAATAATAATAATCCGCCGGGTTATCATATTTTTGGTCAGCATAATATCCCGGTAATTTAGGATACTCTTTTAAATCCACATCCTGCCCATGTATCTGTATATCCATGGCGACATAGCCGTGCCGGGCATGTTCCAATGGTCGTGGCCGCGCGTTAAACCCGGCACCCGGTAATACCAGCATCGCGGGGAAAGGCCCTTTTCCCACTGGTTTTGCCAGCCAACCGTAAACCCTACCGCCATCCGGACCGGCAAAATCCACTTTACCCGACTCAACCTGTTCGGTACGATGCCCTTTTGGGTCGTAATCCGGTGGCAAACACGCACCAGTGACGTTATAATCATTTATCTCCTTGCCGGTAAACTGTTGCAATGGTCCTTCATGGGCATCCAATGGTATCCTGGCCAGGTTATCTTTTGCGGCACCCCAAAACTTATTAAAATCAGCAGGACGGGTATCGGCAATCGCCATCTCTGTTGCCTTCCAGCCAAAACTGCATACTCCCTTCACCGGACGTCTTAACAATATGTTTTTGTCCGCAATGTCCAGTCCGGTATTTAACTCCACTCGAATATCATAAAATCCGGGTATCAACCCGGCAGTATCAATACAGATACGAAAACGGTTTGCGGGCATAGCATCTGCGGTGCCATCACGAAAAGATTTTGTAATCATATTCCGGTGCAATGACCAGCGCAAACCAACCGAACGCAAACCGGACTGGCAAATAATATTTATTACTTTCCCCCGGGTGAACAACATATTTTCACTATCAGCACTGTAAAAAGATAAATATGGGTTCTGTGGCGGCGAACATGTATCACCCCATGGCACCGCCATATTCAAATTCATCGGGTATCCCAGTGTGGTGGCAACTATTAACAAAAACAAAACACCCATTATTTTACCGGTATTAGATAACATCACAAAACTTCCTTTCATAATAAACTTGTCCGAAAATAATAAGTGAGTAGATTTTGTGGTTATTTTTTAGCCAGACAAGGCATGTTTTTCACACATTATCAAGCTGATAAAAGTAAAAAGCACAACGATGTATGGCTGGAAAAAAGTCCGAAAGATACCGCCTATTATTTGCGGACAAGTCTAATAAAACCGCATTTGAACTGAGTCTAAATATATTGATACCAAACGTCAATACAACCGGGATATAGATACCATGTAACATGTGACATTATTTTATAGATATCCTGTTTTTCACTTGTATTCTCACCCGTCATTCATTACAATTAATGTAACATGGTACATTAAGGGTGGTTATGACTACTATACGTGAATTGGCTAAATTATCCGGGTTATCAACCGCAACTGTAATGCGCGCGTTGCATGATGATAAGCATATTCTGCCGGAGACAAAAGAAAAAATTATGCAGTTGGCGGCATTATATGACTACCAGATAAAACCGGTTCATGCTGCCTCTTTAAATGAACGGCTTGTTGGCTGTATTGTGCCCAGTGTGACTTCGCTGATATTTTCACCATTGCTGAAAGGTGTATTGGAAAGCGCGTTTGCCGCGTCACTGCGCGTGGTTGTGCTGGAAAACGATTCTTCTGTCACCCATACCTGTAAGGCAATGCATGTTTTGCATAAACAGGGGGTGCTTGGGGTTATTATCGCGTCCGGACATGACCATCGCATACCGGCATCAGAAGCATTGGCATTATGGAGCGATAATATTCACATTGTCGCCGCCGATGGTAACCCATTTGTAGATGGCGTGGTGGTAGATTGCGTTGAAAATGACTTTGAAGAACCAGACTGGCTATCGGATACCTGTATGACCTGGGACACCGTTCTATCGCGTATGTTGGTCGCAGATTCCGTGACGACGGACACCCATTGCCACGTGAAATACATATCCGGAAAGCAATGCAGAAATACCAGTTATCAACAGATAAATTTTATGATGTTATCCGCACCCCCGACCCCGTTGATATGATTGATTTAATTCTCTCCAGTCCTAACCCGCCGACTGCAATTATCAGTTGGTCTGATACCCTGGCGGCGAAATTATCCAATATTCTGCAGCACCGAGGATGGGAAATACCGAAAGATATGAGTATTTTAGGGGTGGGAAATGAATCTTTTGACGCTTTATTATCACCACCATTAACATCCATTGAGCAAAATTTTTATGAAATCGGCAAAAAATCAATGTCGCTGTTATGTGACAGAATAACCAATAACGTGCCATATCCATCATACGAAAAGAAACGCGTTGTAATTCATCCTATCATTGAAAAACGCTCATCATGCACCCGGCCTAACCTTAATCAGCATCGGTAAAACAGTAAATATGGTTGCTGATTATTTTTGCGTCACCGGTTAACACATCATCGTTCATCAAATCTACTGCAATGCTGCTAAATTCATACTCGCCGTCCCGCAACGCGAATAAAGCGGATGGTTGTCGATTTTCGTCGTACCATATGACACCCAAACCATCTTCCAGAACTTCGCGATACCGCATTTTATTTTCAACCCGGGAATAAGCATTATTTAATGGGGCATACCATGCGGGCAAGGCCAATGGGAAAGCCGCGGGGTTGCCCATATATTCGCGAATCCATACCCCGAGAGGAGCACGCGCCGCCAGGCTTTTAAAATAATAACTTTCCGAGTAACCCGGGTCGTTCTGCCAGTCATCAAGATAAGTACGCAGACAGGTGTTATAAATCATATCTTCCTGATTATACAAAGATTGCGGTGACATTTTACCATGTGACGCACCCCATGATGATACACCCAGTTGTGACATACACTCTATCATGACTTCATACCCCATATCGCTTAAAGAGCCCAGGAACTTTAAAACACCAGGGGCGTTCGGTTCATAACCCGGCGACTGGTAATTTATTGCCTGCAGGGCAAGGTTGGTGAACGAATCGAACCAAATGCCATCCGCGCCGGTTGCTTCGCGGACATCTTTTAAATCTGCCAATAGCCAGTCCTGCGCGCCGTGGACAAATGACATGGCGTGGATGGTGTGGTAATGACCGTCCCAGATAAGGTTGCCATGATTACGCACTACCCATTCCGGATGTTCTTTCCATATCGGCGCCTCAATAGACAGGTGCCCGGATATCCAGATATATACTTTAATGCCTTGCTGATGCGCGGCATCGCAAAAATCACGCAATCCGTCATTACCACCCAGGTGGTCGGATAACTGGTAACGGAAGGGAGTGCAGTTGTTGCCGCCAAATACCAGGGTAGGTTGGTTTGCCGCGCTAAGCCATTCCGGGGTATGCAAAATTATGCCGCGGATACCTTTTTCCCGCAGATAATCCATGCGATCTGCCCATACTGTCAGCAATTCTGGATAGGTGCAACCCGGGTCGACGCCAGCCCCACCGGTGCCGTCAAACGCGATGGCGGGTAATGTTGCTGTGGGGCGTATACCCAAATCTTTTTGCCATAATTCTGTTGTATAGTCATACCATGCTGTCCAGCGATTTATTCTGCCGGCACGGGTATCATTCTTATTAATTGCGGTTGCTAACACTGCCCGTGGTTGGGTAGAAAAATTATTTGATAATTTCTGATAATGAAAGTCAGAAACGGTGACGAAATCCTCTCCATCCCGGGTAATAATGGCTGACTTCAAAGTATCCGGTTTGGCGAAATATGTAACAGTCGCAATGCCATTACCCTGGATGATATTGAATAACTGCGACCCACCCCCGCGGCAGGGAGATTGGATACAGGTAATACCACCATAATTTTCTTCGTTGCTGTAAAAAGAATCACGGGTAATTTTTTCTTCCAACCGGCAAAAATTAGTTGTTAAATGCTGTTCCATTAAATATATATTTTCAATATTTCCACCCGGTGCAATGGCAACTGATTCCAGCATCGAATGAATAGCGCGGGATTCGCTGTTGAAGTTATACGAAATTAAAAAACCACGGTATGTTTCACCATTTAATTGCTGCACCTGCGGTTCTATTATCATTTCCAACCGGTCAGTTACATTGCTGCCGTTTTGGGCTAAGCGAGGAAAAAGAAACATATCCGGATTTTGCTCTACCGGTAATGCTATCCCTTCCGCGTCAATACCGATAATAATCTTTTGCCCTTCATGACGGGTATTACGGTAATGAAATATCTGGTAGATTACTCCTTCCGGGGTGCAAAAATATGGTTTGTTGCCGTTTCCTGCCACCAGAAAAACTTCACCGTCCAGACGTGCCTGCGCTATGCCATTATATAATCCGCAATTAACAGATAAATCTATCTCAACACCGTTATCCAGTTTTAATAATAAATTTTCAGAAATCAACTGTTACCCCTATCTGGTTTGTACCTGCAAACGGTATGGCAAAAGATTGAGTGTCATAATCATATTCTGGCATCATTAATTTGCCATCGACTATAACTATTACTGTCGGTAGAGATTGAATTACTACTTCACCGGATATGTCGCCGTTAATGTAAAATGATAACTGATCCAGTGCGCATTCCACTTGCGATATCCGCAAACCATCTGCCCTTAATATAACCGGGTGTCCGGGTGCGTTTTCTGTGCGGGTAACTTCTATCTTTGCGTGACTGTCTTTTATATCTGACCATGCTATTTTCCGCGTGGTCGCCGGTATTGCACTGCCGTTTACCTTTAATGCTTCAATATGGTTCCCAATCCCATTTATTTTCACATCTATTATACCACCGCGCATCTTTAATCCCTGAATATTAACGGGCATGTCACCCCATGGGGTAAACGTTAATCCTTCATGGTCAAAATCCATGCCGGCTATGCCGGCATATAACCCGGCGTACCAGCAGGTTACTGCCTGCAATTGTTTGCATCCGGGATTATCCGGCCCAAGTTCTGCCTCATTTTCCGCCTCCGGGGTAAACGCTTCCGGCGCGGTATGTTGTCGCCAAAACCATTCAACATCACCCAACCATGCTTTAATACCGTAATCGTTGCCGATAATTTTATGAATATTCAGGTAAAAATAGTCGGATGTCGGGTAACTTGACCCCAATTGATTTCCGTCGGCCATCCATGCGGTATCCCAATGTGGCAATGACAACAGGCATTTATCCGACCGCAAATTATTATCCATGAAGTCAGATATTCTTTTTGGCGCATGCGATGTTAATTCACGGGCAAATGGCGTTATCCAGTAAATTGCCTGACAACAATAATGTTTACGCGGTTGCAGAGTAAGCGATGAACATGATGAGATAAAATAACCTTTTTCCACATCAAACAGATATTTTACAAAATTAACCCGCAAACGTTTTGCCCAGTTTCCGCATTCATCCGCTAAATTTTTGTCATCCGTTGCCAAGGCAAGATATTCCATCCCCCGCAGTGCCTGATAAAGTAATGAATTATTTAATGTGTTTATATCATTCCCATCTTCTTCCATAGCCTCCGGGAAATCCGGCCATAATGCCGCACCCGATACCAGTCCGGTATTTTGCACTTCATCACGGCGACAATGGTCAAGAATCATTTTACATGTCGGCATAACTTCCCGCACCAGATCTATATCGCCGGTGATGGCGGCA
>CAZNLA010000315.1:0-6468 GCA_964573385.1 uncultured bacterium | reverse complement strand
AAATGGACATTTATGTTAAGCAAAAAGGGGATGTAGAGGGCAAGCAGTTACAATAAGCCTTTCCACCTGTCCAAAATCCCATATGAAAATCTCCATCCATACCTACAAGAATGTCACCATTTTCAACTAAATATTTATCCCCTACTTGTTCAGAAGAATATGTGTCTGAGTTACCATTCAACACATTTCTTATTCGAATAACAGGATTACCAATTTTATCTGAATTAAACTGGTTCGCTTTAAAAGCAAACCCGTAAGTTACATCTGCAATAGAAACTAAATCAACAACTTCCCACCCTTCAGGAATAAAACCCAAAGGCGAATCGACAAATTTAACATTCTCATATCCGGGGAAACGGAACTTGACGAACCACTCGCGGTAAAGGTTTTGCGCCATCTCTTCCAGAATCTTTATCCGCCGCAAATTATTCTCAATCAGGTCATCGTAGGATGAAAGGATGGCGGCGATTTTGCGTTGAGTTGGAATAGGTGGAAGTAATATATCATAATTGCGAATTGATTCAAGGGTAATCGCTGCTTGATTTGCTGCTCCTTGTGCTGTTCCAATAATATAAGAAGAAAAATGAGAAGATTTTAGAGAATAATAAAGAAAACGTTTCTCAATTCTATAATTAGGATCTAATCAAACTGCATTTTGGTTTAATAGTGACTTATTAGCTGAATAAGGAACCCTTATGCATTTACCGACAACAGAAGCAGGATTATTTGGCCAAGAACCAACTGTTTGTATTACTACATCACCTTCACTTAATTCATAACGAAGATGTTTTGCAGCAATCTCATCAGGAATTCTTGATAGACTACTTACATCTATTGAATCCTGAGTAAAATCACTAACCTTGACTATTTGATGGCCATTATCACAATACCATGCACTCTTAAATGCAAAACCTTTCTGTGTTTGTATTAAATTATCAAGTTTTTCCTGCATCCAGTTCCTTTCTACTGTCATCACTCACACTCCAGTAACTTAACAACATTCTCAATATTATTTTCATTATTTCCCAGTCGTTTGCGAGCCTGTGCGATTGCTTTGTGGAGTTTATCTTGCAATACTTCTTTGGGAAGTGGATCGGTAAGATATCCTGCGACATGGATGCCAGACTTGTCCAACTCCAGCAATTCTATCTGTTCTTGTTTTTTACCGGCACATAGAATAATCCCCAATGGTGTATCCTCATCATCGCGTCGTTCATTTTTATCCAACCATCGCAGGTATAATTCCATCTGCCCTTTGAATGCTGGTTTAAAATCACCTAATTTCAGTTCAATAGCCACTAACCGGCGCAATCGACGATGATAAAACAGCAGGTCAAGGTAAAAATCATCACCATCCAAAGTGATACGTTTTTGACGTTCAAGAAATGCAAATCCTACGCCAAGTTCTAAAATAAATGCCTCTATCTCCCGTAAAATCGCTGATTCAAAGTCTTTTTCAGCAAAGGTATCTTTAAGACCAAGAAAATCCAATAAATACGGATCTCGAAATACCATATCCGGGGTTAAGTTATCATCTTGTTGCAATTTTTTGAGTTCTTCTTCAATGAGTTTTTCCGGTTTTCTTGATAATATAGTACGTTCATAAAGCATAGAATCAATTCTTTCACTTAAAGTCCTGGTTGACCAGCCTTCTATCCTGCATAATTCAGTGTAGAAATCGCGTTTAAGTTTATCATCCATACCTACTAACAGACGAAAATGGCTCCAGCATAATTTTGCACACAGTGTGTGCAAAATTGTTTCATCAGGAAATTTTTCAGCAAATCTCAACATATAAGCCAAATTACTTTCGTTCCAACCACGACCATATTCAATAGTTAATTTTGCCGACAGTGTCGGCAAAATTGCTTTTCCATACTCGGCACGTTCACCTTTAAGGATATCTGTACTAATCCTTTTACCGGCATTCCAATATAATATTGTCAAAGCATAATTTACCGTCACAGAAACATTTTTGCGAGTTTCTTCAATCATCTGACGAAGATCATTAAGAAGAATTATCGATGACTCTGACAATTCACGATTTAATTTTTCTATTTCATGCCTTTTTCTTGCCATCATTCACACTCCAGCAACTTAACAACATTCTCCGCAATGCGCTGCTCCAACTCCCGTGCTTCGGCGTTAAGCACTTCCAGTTCTTCGTTAAGTTCTTCCAGACGTTCCCTGAAGTCGAAGTCGTCTTCTACCCGGGCGGTTACCCCCACGTAACGGCCGGGGTTCAGGCTGTATCCCTGCGCCTCGATTTCCGCAAGGGTCGCGACTTTGCACAGGCCGGGGATATCGAGATATTTGCCATCCGCAAAATGCTCGTTCATCAAATCAGCGCTGTCGTGGAGATTTTCTATAGCTTCGCCGCGATACAGGCGGGCTACATTGGCGATATATTCTATCTGCGCCGGCGTCCATTCGCGATGGGCGCGGTCAATCTGGGTGAAGATATGGCGGGCATCAATGAACAGCACCTTGTCGGCGCGGTCGGTGCCATGTTTCCCCTTGTCAAAAAACCACAAAGTACAGGGAAGGGTGACTGTGTAGAAAAAGTTGGAGCCGACGGCAAACATGACATCCACCGCTTTGGAGTCGATGATTTTTTTCCTTATCTCCATTTCCGAACTGCGGGCGTCAGACGCGGAGTTTGCCATGACGAATCCGGCGCGGCCAACGGCATTCAACGCGCTGTAAAATAGCTGAATCCATATATAATTAGCGTTGTCGGTATTTGGCATGCCAAAAGGAAAACGCGGGTCATCTTTTATCTGTTCTTTGTTCACCTTGTCAACGTTAAATGGCGGGTTAGCCATCACAAAGTCAAACTTGCCGGTGGATTTATGCAGGTCTTCGTAATAGGCGTTCCCCTGCTTGATATCGCCAGCCAAACCATGCACCGCCAGGTTCATCTTGCCCAGGCGCACCGTCTCCGATATCTTTTCCTGTCCATATACGCTAATTTCCGCGCCGGGATTTTTCTTGTGTTCAGTGACAAAGCGCGCGCTTTGCACAAACATACCGCCAGACCCGCAAGCCGGGTCGAATATATACCCGTGAAAAGGCTCAATAATGCTGACGATTAATTTTACAATAGATGTAGGGGTGAAAAATTCTCCGCCGGATTGCCCCTCGCTCATGGCGAAATGACCGAGAAAATATTCGTATATCTTGCCGAACGCGTCCCCCTCAATATCCATGGGGACAGAGTTCATCGTTTTCAACAGTTCTTTAAGCAGGGAATTATCAAAGCGATTATATGTTTTGGGCAGCACATCTTTCAGGTCAGGATTATGCTCTTCAATAATACGCATGGCATCATTAATAGCCTGACCAATATTGGAACCCTCGGGCAATTGAATTAAAGAGGAAAATTGCGATTCCACCGGCAGATAAAGAACGCCGATAGCCTGGTAATCCGCCGCGCCAATTTTGCGGCGGCTGCCGGCGGTACTGCCAAGTTCTTTCGCCGCATTTTGAAATTTATAATCTGCGTATCGTAGAAAGACCAAACCCAGTACCGGGATAGAATATTCTGAAGATTTTAATTCTGAATTAGCGCGCAATTCATCCGCGGCATCCCACAAACGAGATTCTATATCACTACCATTCTGGTTCATATTTTCTCCACCGTATATTAAACAATTTTCCTATCATTAACTAATTAAATAATACTCTTACGCTATAATGAATGTCAATAAAACAAACTTAAGGTAATGAATCAGCAATATATTGCATAACAGGAAATCTTAAAGGTAACGGCAATTCCCTAACACTTATACACATTTATTGAATTTTTATATTTAGACATATTGGTTTGCATGTCATGGGAGGGCAGTTGTACTCAACTGCCGCGATAGTGTATTTATTAAAAATCAGAACAGAATTAACGACAAATAAGGTGATTATTAACAGTACCATCCAATAAAAATTGTTACCATATCACTATTTATATTAAACATCCGGTTATACCATGGCAGTTGAGTACAACTGCCTCCCAAATGCCTTATGTTTTGTAATTAACATGCGAAATAAATTCATATAATCAAAATGTGTATAAGGGTGAGGGCTCACACCTGGGGTTACTTATAATGTCACCGCTCCGCGGTTTTCTTTACTGTTTATCACATAAATTATCTGGAAGTTTGTGGATTTATATTTATTTGCCCCGGTAGGGGTAATTTTATAAGTAACCCCAGGTGTAAGCCTGGGGACATTTCTTGCACACTCACATGCGCCTTGTAAAGGTGCTTTTACAAACCAAATTTCATTAAGTCACCTCTTCGAGGCTCAGTTTTGCTGATGGTTTCTTCCCCAGGCTCACACCTGGGGTTACTTATTATGTCACCGCTCCGCGGTTTTCTTTTTAATCTTTGAAAAAATATTGCAATTTATCAGTTATACCAAATTCTTCATATAATTCTCTTATTTCATCATGAAATGATTTTATTTTATGATGTTCTTGTTGATTTTTAATATAATCAATTATCATTTTCTTATCCCTTTCAGAGTAAGAAAATGCGGCATATTCGGATGCCCAGCCTTTAAAATTATCCAATAATTTTTGCTCATTTATCCATTTGCTGGAATTTGATTTTATATCACGTATCAAATCAGCTAAAGCAACACTTTGATGAAGTTGAAAAAAAACATGAACGTGGTCTGGCATCCCATTAATTCGTAATAAAACACAATTTTTATTTTGAAGAACTTTCCAGATATACTTGTACAAATCATTAGCTTTACTCTGATCTATAGTTTCTTCACTGTATTTAGTACGATATATCGCATGTATTAAGACATTAGTGTAACTCATTGTAACAATCCCTCTCAATATATATTTTTCGGAATTATTATACAGAACTTATTAGGAAATGGCAAAAAGTTACTACCAATTAGTATCCGGCCCAGACACTGCGTTCCATGGATCAATTAACTGCAGTTTTTTTGTGGATAGTGCTTTATATATGTCGGGTAAGTCGAAATTGACAAGTGCGCCGGGTAGTAATGCGGAAAATGGCCATTTTTGCATGGGGGTTTCTGCTATTTCTGTAAATGATATCGGTGCGTTGATGAGGGTGACATTTTTTACCCGGTCATCCAGTAATGCGGCCATTGCGGCGGGGATTGATCCCCACCCTTTTGCTGTTAAGTGAACGTTGTCATACCCAAATGATGCTATCCAGTTAAGGGTGGATATTATATCATCCACGCGCCAACCGACATATGTATCACCAAGCATGGTGGCATATGACGCGTAATGATAGTCGCTGCCATACATGCCGAAGAATGAGTCCGGTCGGCAGGTATCCGGACGAGATTCGCCAATGCCGCGATAGTCACAGGCGAAGAATGCCGGGTATTCTGATTCCAATGCACGAAGATGGTTATCCTCGCGTAATTCAACGTCAGACGACAGATGTGGTATATACAGCAATGCCTGACCACTTCCCTTTGACGGACGGGCAGAACGATATTCGTCTTCCAGTTTGGTCACTATCACCTGGGCGCCATATTCGTCTGTTTCCAACAGAAAATGGCTGGTGCATGGCCGGGCATAACCACGTTCGTTCCATGGTCGCAAAATTCGATAATCCGGTACATTGTCGTGCTGTTTTAAGTTAAGTCGCTTTCGCACACAGTTGATTAATTCGCCATGTGCAACTTCTCCACGTTCAGTTACCAACTTTTGTGATATTTCGCGAATTATCATTGGCAATGTTTTCGCGTTTTCAATATCGCTGGTTTGTCCGGTTACGGTACATTGTAAATCCTTCATTGATTCAATTTGCAATTCCGGTTCTTTACCCGGCAGGTTAATTCCGGCATGATGATTGAAAAATTCATACATCGCCTCGCGGGAATCCGGCCAGTAATTATGACCGCCGGGACCGACGTGATACGCGGCGTTATGCTCTGCCCCTAACAATTTGTATACATGGCTCAAGCGCTGAAACGCTTCCACTGAACCACGCTGGTCAAAGAAATCCTGTTCCTGAGTTAGCAAAATAATGGGATTCGGTGCGCGCGCCAATAACAAATCAGTTTGTTCTAACCCGGATGCCAATATCCCCGGCGGGCATTGTTCCGCGTCCAAAGGTTCTTCATTAATGCCATTATGATACCAACTGGTTATCCAACATGACGGTGCTGCCATGGTTATACGCGGGTCACATGCCACCGCAAATGCTGTCATTGTACCACCACCGGAATTACCGGTTACACCAATACGGGTATTATCAACATCTTCATGTTCCAGCAATAGGTCTAATGCGCGTATTCCGTCCCAAATAAACCATTTTCCTATCCAATCTCCTGTGAGTGATAATTGGCGGTCAATGGCATTATGCTCGCGCACACTGGGGTAACTGGGTCCGGGACCATAAAGGGATTCCCCTTTGCCATCCGGAAAAGATCGGAAGAGCACACGTCTGAACTCCAGTCACATTCAGAAATCTC
>CAZNLA010000314.1:0-6478 GCA_964573385.1 uncultured bacterium | reverse complement strand
CACCAGGACCAATTGTTAACAGGTTACCAACAGGCAATAATCGCTGCCGGCCTTGACCCAAACAGCAACCTGCACCCCATAGATATCGACCCCACCCTGTGGAGCATCGCCTTCATCGCCGCCGACATCACCAATTTGTACCGGCTTGATACGATGCCATGGTCAAAAAATCATCCACTGTTGCAACTGTTAAAGGATAAACCACAAATCACCGCCATCCTTGCCCCCAACGACCCCGCCGCAGTAGTAATCCGCCACATCCTGCAGGTCGGCAGCTACAATGTCCCCGCTGACATCAGCCTGGTAGGCTTTGACGACACCGACCCATTATGGAACCCCACCGGCCAAAACATCCTGACAACCATCCGCCTGCCCCTGCACCAATTAGGCCGCCGCGCTGCGAAATTGATAATAGAACAAACAACCACAGCAGAAAATAAAGTAGAAAAGATAGTGTTGCCGGTGGATTTAGTGGTAAGAGGGTCGACGGGTGGAGTTGTATAACATCTCGGATTCATAGTTTAGACAAAGTAAAGTGTAATAAATACAACAAAAAATATGCTGTTAATTCTACTAACTTTAATACCGGTGGGCAGGCAGGATGCCTGCGGTCCAATACACTGGGGCCGCAGGCATCCTGCCTGCTCCCCGGTAACAGCTACAATGGAAGGGCCAATAAACAGATAATTAACGATATTATTCGATGAAAGTTCGATGAACATCAGGATTCAATAGATACACAACGGAACCCGACATTGTAATAGCAGTAATACAAATCTTCGTAATTGCGATAGGCACTGCGGTTGTAGTATTCATTGTTAACCCAGGAACCACCCCGCAATACGCGTCTATTTCCGGATTCCGGGCTGATGGGGTTTGCTACTGGTGCTGGCAGATATTTACCATACCAATCCATGCACCACTCCCACACATTACCTGCCATATCGTGCGCACCGCACCAACTCACCCCTGTCGGGAAAGAGCCAACTGGCCAGGTACTTATTTCCTTATCAAATGAATTAAACTTGTTTGCACATTTCGCTTCATCCCAACCGTTATACTCATCTTCCGGTGTTGCAATACCACCCCACGGATAATTGCGTCCTTCTGACCCACGGGCAGCATATGCCCACTGCGCCTCGGTGGGCAACTTTACGCCCGCCCAATCAGCATATACATTACAATCAACCCAAGAGACATTAACTATGGGACGTTGCTGTAATATAGAATCGTCCCAACCTGATTCTCCTTCCCAACTGTAACCTTTTGTTGGGAAATGTGGTAGTTCACGGGAAGTGGCAACGCAAAACGCGAAATATTGCGCAACCGTCACCGGGTATTTATATATCCAATAACCGGATAGTGTTACCTGATGAGCAGGATGTTCATCTTCATGCCCCACACCATCCGGACTGCCCATGGTGAATGTGCCACCTGGTACCCACACCATCTCCGCGCCATCAATAGGATTAATCTTCGTTGTTATCATTTTGACCTTATTGTTATTCTGCATTAAGTTCAGGTAATTTAAAAAACCTGATATTATCTTTTTTCCTATATGTAATGCCGGGGACGGCATTCCCTACACTTCATATGAGAAAAATTCACGCCATCTTAAAAAATAACCGGAATGATGTTCCCTTACCTTCTATGCTATCTACCTCGGTGCGGCCATTATGTGCCTGCATTATTTCGCGCACAATTGCCAGGCCCAAACCCGCGCCACCGGTGGAGTTTCCCCGACCGGAACGGTAAAATCTTTCAAACAGGTAGGGTAATTCTTCTTTTGCTATCCCCTGTCCGCGGTCAGTTATTTCCACCACCGCTTCATCATTGGCAATATATAATTTCAACGATATTAACCCGCCATCGGGTGAAAATTTTCTGGCATTATCCAACAAATTGCGCAACACCTGAGAAATTCGGTCTTCATTGCCCATCACTGATAACACTACATCAGCATTATTAATAAACTCATACCGGATATTCATTTTATCTTCATTTAATCCGGCAATTTCAATCGCTTCCATGGCAAGTCCTATCAAATCCACCGGTTTTAATGGCACGGTGGTTAACCCGGACCGCAAACGCGATAAATCGAGAATATCGCTGACCAACCGTTGCATTCGGGCGGTTTCGTTCTGGATTATTTGCAAAAATCTACCTGCCGCTTTGGGGTCGTCCTGCATTGCGTCCTGCAAAGAATCGGCACAACCATTGATGGCGGTCAGAGGGGTGCGCAATTCATGAGAAACATCCGCCAGCAAATCGCGGCGCAACTGTTCCTGCCTTTGCAGAGAATCCGCCATAGAGTTGAAGGCGCCACTTAATTTCCCTACTTCATCATTACCGGTGGCGGGCATACGGACATCAAGATTCCCACGGGCAAACTCCTGCGCCGTCTGGGTTGCTTTTAATAACCGGGCAGATACATTCTGCGCCAATAATATTGATACTGCGATGGTGATGAGCAGACTGCCCAGCATACCGGCGATTAACAAATTCATCAGTATACGCAGGTTGCTATTTAATTCATCCACGCTTTTATCAAGATACATGATAAAAGCCACCCGGATTTCGCCATTTGGATCCCGGCGTTGAATAGGCCATGCCACATAAAAAGAATCATGCCCGGTTGGCCTGTTTTCTTCTTTGCGGGTATATGACATGTATATGCCATTCATTGCCGATTTAACTTCCGGTCGATTGGCGAATGATTTTAATGTTCTTCTGTAATCTTTCCAATGTGACCAATCCAATGCAGTGGCAGAGTCTGTTAATATTCTGCCATTTGCATCCAACACGCGGATACGGGTGTTAATTACCGGCGACAGATACAACCGGCACCGGCGTTGGGTCCATGCCAGGTCAGACTGCCAGGCATCATCGCTGAATATCCATGGTTCGCGGATAGTGGTGCCCAGGGTTATGGCGATGGCAACTAACTTATCTTCCTCGCGTTGCATAATAAATTGGCGTACCGGACCCATAATAAGCAATGCCAAAATACCAAATGATATTGATACAACTAACAAATATGTGATAATCAATCTTGCTTTCAGCGATTGTACCCATTCTGTTATGCTTTTCATTGTCATTCACACACCATTTTATACCCTACACCCGCCACGGTAACAATACGATGTGGATTTGTCGGGTCATCCTCTACCTTCTCTCGCAAACGTCGGATATGCACATCTACAGTGCGGGAATCACCAAAAAAGTCATATCCCCATACATGGTCTAATATGGCGTTGCGGCTTAACGCGATGCCGGTGCTTTTCATCATATATTCCAGCAACGCAAACTCCTTTGCGGTTAGTCCCAAATCTTTACCATTCAGGATAACCTCGCGCTTTAACGGGTCAAGGGTCAGTGCGCCACAGGTCAGTATTGTATCAGCAGAAGATACTCCATTTCGTGACCGGCGTAGTACCGCCTTTATACGGGCAATTAATTCGCGCGGACTGAATGGCTTGGTGACATAATCATCCGCGCCTAATTCCAACCCAACAATTTTATCTATTTCTGTATCCCGGGCGGTTAATAATATAACCGGAATCGCAAACTCCAACCGTATGCGACCACACAACTCTAACCCATCCATTGATGGCATAGTTATATCAAGTATAGCGATATCAGGCCGACTGCGTTGCGCCTCTTTCAAACCTTCCAAACCATCGCGGGCAGATACAACTTCAAATCCCGCCTTTTCAATATTGTATATTAAAACCTCAAGAATAGATTCTTCATCATCAACAACCAAAACTTTCTGCGCCATCAGAGTTCCCCTTAATATTTATCTGTATACATATTATATCAGTACAGGGGAGAAGGGCAAGAGCGGGGGGTGAGTTTTAAGTTTTAAGTGTTCAGGTATGGTCACTTCGACAGGCTCAGTGACCGAAATTTCTACCGGTCACTGAGCTTGTCGAAGTGACAACGTCTAAAAACCGAAAACTTAACTTATTTGGGTTAGGTAATCGAAAATATATTACTTATTCATCTCTATAATTAGTTGCAGGTTTACGGCGGCGGTCCATGAGTAACCGGGAGCACGAAGTCCTTCTCCGGTTAACGCGTCGAAATTCTCATAATTACCTTTGGCAATATGTTGGATACAATCGCAAAAACGTCGTGAAATTTCATCGGCGAGTTCAGAATCACCACCACGGCGCAGGCCATCGATTAATAAATATGTTGTTGGTGCCCAAATTGGACCTGCCCAATAGCCATCTGCCTCGTACAAAGGACCTGCATATGCCTCGGTTGCCGGACCATGCGCAGTTAAGAAACGGGTGCATAACTGTTCTTTTAACTTGTCATAAATATCTTTATCCAACAAATCGCCAAGAACAAGTGGCATTACACTTAACATCGATGTCGGTGGTTGCGCGATTATATCACCACCACTGCGACGAACGGTGAAATATTCGCCGGTCCAAAGAAGAGAAATCATACGATTCAACAGTTCTTTCGCTTTTATTTCCCACTGCTTTGCTGCCGATTCGTCACCAAGTACACGGGCAATACGCGCCATAGCGTGCATTTGTAACACTAAAAAAGATGCCAAATCCGCAGATTCCAGATAAAAACCATGCTCTAACAACGAAGAGTTATCCCACCCGCTATCAAGGGCAATTGGGTAATCCGGCAAGCCGTTTTCATCCAGGTCACGGTATACAAACCACCAGTCAGTCCAACTTACCAGATGGTCATATACCTTACGTAATGTGGCGTCATCCCAATCGCGGATATCCATCATTTTGCTGAAACACCAACCATGGATGGGTGGTTTTGTGCCGCCAAATGGCAGAATACCATCGCGGCCAAAACAATCCGGCACCTGTCCAGTGTTCGCCTGAAACGCAAATGGCAACAGAAACTGTTCTAACCCCGACTGCGGATGGACATATGTAAGCGCCATCGCGTTAAAACAATGGTCCCATGCCCAAACAGCGCACATGAATTTTTTTGCCATTATTACCGCGTCATATGCATAATTGCCACCATGACGCACGGTAGCAGACCACAAAGTGTATAACGCAAGTTCGGCGCCTACCTCGCGACCGGCAGGTATGGCAGGTAATGGTTTTCTGTAGGATTCCCATTCCGCATGGATGGCAGCAATATCCGCATCAGCGTTTATTACCGGCATCGGTCGGCGTGGGTCAGGCTCAACCGGGTCGATAGTCAATACAAACTGCGCGCGACCATCACTGCATTTTAGATGTAAAATGCAATCACGACTGCGTAATATTGGCCCGGGACGTTCTTCCATCGGTCCATACAGATATGCCTGGCCAATGGGAACATCAATGCCGGCATACAGGCCAACACTGCTGGCTAAAATGCGGAACCGTTGTGGGTTTTTCTGTCCACCGAAACCAAAAGAAGTGATCAACTCAAGGGTGCAATCCAAACCGATACTGTCCATAACCAATGAATTGTCATCCCGCATATAAATAATTGCCTGGTCATCGCCGGAACAAATTGTTATGCACCAGGGCGTGGCAGATACAACCGGGCTAACAGTCTGCCCATTCCGCGCAAATGTAAGCGCGAATATCTTATCACTAAATAATTTCAAACAGTTATGTATTGTCAGGGTGGGATTATCCACAGTACCATTTACTGATATATACGAACCGTATTTACTGAACGGTGTTTTAGTAATATCAACTGAAATCATAGTAAGTTCACCATTATTTTCCTTTATTATTTTGCTATTTGTGCTGACTTTATTACCCGAAAAATATTATTTTTGCTCCACCGGTGGTAAACTCTGCGGTTATCACACCACGGTTTTTATTATCAAAATTAACTGTTACACCTTCTGTTGCCCACCATTTTTGATCCACTGCATGTTTGGTGATATAACTGAATTTGCCATGAGCAGTGGCGAATATACAAACCGCGCCTTTGCCATTATCAGCAATTTTTTCATATATCTCTGGACTGCCGGAAACCATGCCAGATGTCACAACCCTGGCAGCAGTTATTTCATCGCGAACCAGTTTGTATTTCGACAAATATTCGCCGAATCTTGCCACACCTTCATCACTGATACCCAACAAATCTCCCCAGATGCCGTTTTGTCCCAGAATAAGCGACGCAATATTGAGTATTTGCGAATTTTCCGGGTCGTCAGGCAAATAATGGGTAAGGAATAACACCGAAGGAATCCATTTATCCATTCTCAGCGGATAACGGCACACCCATGTGCGTGCCGGTCCCGGCCAAATAAATACATTTGATTGATTTCGCACCCATTCCGGAATGTTAAATGAACCATAATACGGGCCATTATTTATAAGGAAATATTTGCCGGCAGCCAAAAAGCCTAATCCCACACTGCGCCATCCCTCGGTTATATCAAAGTCAACAATCGCCTGCGGGTGGGCCTTGCATAACTTATTAACCACATATTGCATGGCGGTGCCAAGTTGAAAGGCGTAACTATCTGCGCGTTCTTTTT
>CAZNLA010000313.1:0-6493 GCA_964573385.1 uncultured bacterium | reverse complement strand
TCTCAAAACTTAGAGATAGGTGCTCAAGGAGGAAAAACCCATGTCATTACGTATCAATCAGAACATCAGCGCCATGAGCGCACATCGTTTCTTAAGTGCAAACGATGCAAGTATGTCAAAGCAGATCGAGAAGTTATCTTCCGGACTGCGCATCAACAGTGCTGCCGATGATGCAGCCGGACTGGTTATCAGTGAAAACCTGCGAACCCAGGTTTCTGGTTTAACCCAGGCTTCACGCAATACCCAGGATGGCATCAACATGATCAAAACGGCTGAAGCCGCGCTGAACGAAATTGAAACTCAGCTCCGCAACATCCGCGACCTGACCATTAACGCAGCCAACGCCAACGGCAACACTCAAACCTTAGTAGCCGATCAGGCATCAATCACCCAGGGTCTTGCTTCAATCAACCGCATTGCAGAACAGACCGAATTTGCTGGTATTAAACTGTTAGGTTCCAGCAACATTGACAGCAAGCAGTTCCAGGTTGGTGCAAATGCCGGCCAGGTTGCTCAATTCTCACTGACTGGCGTTTCTTATGATGGCGTTACATTAAGTTCCAATATGCATGCGTCATCATTAGGTTTAACCGGTACTCAGAATGCAAGCGCAACTGCATCCAAAGCATTCAGCGGAATCGGCGCATCTGATGCAATTACAAAAGAATCATTTTCTGTTGTTTACACTTCTGCTGCTGGAGCTGTTACAACCGGTAATGTTGTTTTAGACAACACTACCGGCGATACACTTGCACATGCTGTAGCAGCTATTAATACTGCGTTAAATGATAACGCAAATATTGAAGCTGTAGCAACTGATTCTACCGGTAGTAGCACTGCTGCAACAAAGAACTATTTGACAATCCGTCAGAAAGCAGTCGCCGATAAAGATTCTGCAGCCAGCGTAGTAGTATTAACAGACAAATCATCAACCGCGTCTGCAACTGGATTCACCAGCACCCCAACATCAGCAACCGGTCGTAATTCAGCTCAGTCTATTGACGTTTCCGCAGTTTCTGCAAACTTCGATAATATTCTGAATCAACTGGACACCTCCCTGAAGATGGTTAACGGCCTTCGTGTTCACTTAGGCGCATTCCAGAAGAATAATATGGAAAGCAACCTGACAAGCCTTTCAGTAGCAAAAGAGAATATATCTGCTTCCGAAAGCGCAATTCGCGATACCGATATGGCATCTGAAATGGTTTCATTCACCAAGAGCCAAATCTTAATGCAGGCATCTCAGGCGATGTTGACCCAGGCCAATCAGGCTCCGCAAGGCATTTTATCGATGCTTCGCTAATCTTGTTAGGTCAATTCTAAACCGCCTTGCCAGTAGAAATGCTGGCAAGGCATATCAATAACGGTAATAGACATAATCTGAACGCAAAGATGGAATTATAACGTTCAAAACTTGTCGAGGAGGCATATTATGATGGGAGTAGATATATCATCAGGAGCATCATTAAGCTTAGCAAGCTCTAATAGACAGTCAGTAGATCCGGTTCAGGTACAGCCAACAGCAAAAAACACGGCTGAACCTGTTAATGTAATTGCCAAAACTGCCGATAATACAAAAGAGACTGTTACGCAAATACAGGAACCTCAGAAACAAACCATTAAAGTTGAACAAGACAATATAATGGCAAGCTTTGAATATGACCAACATTTAAAACAAGTTATTATAACGCTAAAAAATAATAATACCGGAGAGGTTGTACAACAATTCCCCAGTGAAAAAGTTCTTAGAATATTAGAGGGGATAATGCAATCACTACAACCAGTTGAAAATACTAATATCGTTGATGCTAAAGGCTGAATGACAATAGCATATGATTCGGGGAGGTTAATATGGGTGTATTATCTATAGGTGGGTTAGTTTCAGGTATTGATACTGATACCATGTTATCAAAACTGGAAGCAGTTAGCCGCACACCTATTACAAATTTACAAAATAAAAAAACATTACTTCAAAATAAAACAGCAGCCTGGAATGAAGCTAACACCCGTATTTTAGCGGTTCAAACAGCCGCTGAAAACTTATCCAATATAAGTAATAAAGTCATAAAATCCGCCTTACCTTCTGATAGTTCTGTTGTAGTAGTAGCCGGTTCAGAAGCTGTAGCCGGAAATTATGCATTTAAAGTTAATTCAGTTACAAAATATAATCAGGTTATTACCCATACCGGTATGGATGACCAGGATTTAACCAGCGTGGGCAGTGGAACGGTTACCATAACTTCGAACGGAAAAACAAAAGAAATAGATGCATCCGGCATGTCGTTAACAACACTTAAAGACAGTATCAACACCAGCGACGCCGGAGTATCGGCATATATCATTAAAGACGGTTCCAGTAAATATCGTCTGGTAATGACATCAAGCACTGCAGGTACTGACGGGTCAATAACAGTAGGTGGTACGTTAGGATATGGCACAACCAATGCTATGGATGTTCTGCAGGCGGCTACAGACGCAAGCATCACATTTGGTGCAGATGGTGCGAATCCTGTTACCATTACCCGAAATACAAATGTCCTGTCTGATATTATTCCTGGTTTATCAATGACGATATCAGACGCATCCATCGGGAAAACTATCAGCGTAAACGTAACTCAATCCAATCAAATGATAACACAGGCGATAAGTAGTTTTGTAGATCAATATAATTCTTTGAACTCGTTTGTAAAACAAATGAATGTATTTGACCCAAAAACCGGCAATACAGGATTATTATTCGGTGAATACAAGTTACAATCAACCGTTAATGATATTGCATCCGCAATAACAACATCAATTTCCGGTTTGTCTTCAACCATGAATAATGGTACCCAGGCAGGTCTAAGTTTTAATTCAACTGGAACGTTAGTGTTTGATAGTTCGAAATTATCAGAAGCAATTCCATCAAATCAAGATGCAGTATTTCAATTATTCAGTTCCTGGGGGACATCAGCAAAATCCGAATTGTCATATTCCGGTTCAACGTCAGATACCAAAGTAAGTGGAACTTCCGGTTATAATGTGCAGTTATCGAAGGCAGCAACACGCACCGCACTTACGATTTCATCACAAGCGTTACCTACTGATGGTTTGTTACAAGATGAGACATTGAGTATTAATGGAACTAGTATATTGCTTAAAAGCGGTTATACTGCTACAGACATTATAAATACAATTAACGCAAAAACCAGTACATCTAATATAATTGCTCAATTAACTGGTGCAGATGGTACAGGTACAGGGAACTACCTAACCTTTACACACAAGAATTTCGGATCAGGACAAAGTGTATATATCAATTCCAGTTTAGCATCAAGTGTTGAAGGCTCTACAGGTATTGGTACTACTTTATTAACTGAAACAATGACAAATGGAAATCTTGGGACGGCAGGTGTGGATGTAGTGGGAACAATTAATGGTGAAGCCGCTACAGGTCTCGGACAATTATTAAATTCTACATCCGGTACGTCAAAAGGACTAAAGATTTCAATTAACAGTGCCGATAATAATTTTAGTGGGTCAATGGTTTTCACTAAAGGGATTGGTACAATACTGGGTGAGGCTTTAAGTTTTATTACTGAGAGCGATGGTGGTATCAAATCTACAACAGATTCTATTAATCAGCAAATGACTTCCATTGACGAAGAGATATCAAGAATTGATGCTTCAGTAATTACTGAAATGGCTCGCTTGCGTAGCCAATTCAATGCAATGGAAACATCATTAAACACATTAAAAAACCAGGGAACAAGATTAGCCGGTTTGATATCCGGATTATCGACAACATCAACATCGAGTGGCTAAAATTAATAGGGGGACATGATGGTAGCATTATCCGCCAATAAGTATTATCAGAACAACCAAATATCCACTGCCGGACGTGGCAGTTTACTAATCATGGTATATGATGGGGCGATACGTTTTCTAATTGAAGGCAAAAACGCGATGCTAAGCAAACAATTAGAAGAGCAAAACCGTAACCTGACTAAAGCACAAACATTAATCACAGAATTAATGACAACTCTTGACCACTCAGTAAGTCCGGAATTGGCACGTAATCTGGAAAAGTTATACATGTATATACTGGATAAATTGGTTGATGCTAATGTATATGACAAACCTGAAAATATTGATGAAGTAATAATTCTGTTAAAAGACCTGCGTGACGCATGGGCAGAAGCCGACCAGATGACACGCCGACAGGATAACCATTCAACCGCTACCATCGGAGGCAGAGGTTAATGCCCACCGTTGAACAGTTGATGTTACAAAAACAACAGGAATTAACCAGGATTTTACGGGCATTACAAACATTATCAGAAAAACAATTAACTATTGCTTTGGAAGACAGGGAAGAGTTATTAAGTAAAAAGCAAATTCTATTGGATGAATTAACGAGTAAAAATATATCTACATTAATAAATACTGCATTAATATCAAATGATATTAAATGCAAAGCCGAAGCGGAAAAACATGTGGAGTTTTTAATGGCTATTGAGAATATTGAAAAAATAACATTAAAAAAATGGTATAACGAATGCGAAAAAAATATTAAAGACATGCAGGATAATTCAGATAACCAGCAATTAAAAAGCCAATATAAAGATAGCAAGCAAACAAACGTCTCACGCTTTCTGGATGATAAAAGATAAACCTACCACTTTATTTTTTACCCAATTCAATCAACATTTCAACTTCTGTAGTGGATAACTGTAAATTACGAGCAATATCATTTTTATTCATTCCTGCATTAATCATTTCTGCTATTTTATAATCATTCGTAAATTCCTGTTTTTCGACATTTTTACTTATTGATGGTTTATATATATCATTATTATGATTCACATTATCTACATTTGCTGTTGATTCATTGGTTTTATCATTTTCAACTACCTGTTTTAATAATTCATTAAAATCATGTTTTTCATTTTTAACAATTACAGAAGATAAATCTATCTCTTCCTGCTTTTTCATCTTATCACGCCATTGCCAAATACCCCAGGCTACTAAACCAATACCGACTAATATGACTTTTATTAATAGCTCATCCATTGTTGTAATACCTTATGCTTTAAAATTAATATGCTTAACTGAAGGAAGGTCTTGTTTTTCAACATGTCCTTCTGTATTGTATGTGGTAAACTTCGCCAGTTCTTCACTGGTCAATTCTTCATTATTCTCATTTTCTTTTCGTTTTTCTTGTGACTGTTTATTTTTGTCATGAGGTCTCCGATCTACTTCAACCTTACTGCCAGCTTCAGAAGCGGCAGCTGGTTGAATTAATTCTTTATCTACACGTCTTATTTCCATTGCTCTGCCTTTTATTAAATGGTATTAGCTTTATCCATCATCGCTCTTAAACGAATAATGGCTTTGGAATGAATCTGACAAACACGTGATTCTGTAACTCCCAATACTTTACCTATCTCTTTTAATGTTAAACCGTCCTGGTAATACAATGCAACTACCATTTTCTCACTTTCCGGTAAATCTTCAATTGACCGTGCAAGTTGCAGACGCTGATCATCTTCAGCAATTATTTCGTGCGGATTTAATGCCGGGTCGTCCGCAAGTGAATCACCTACAGATACCGATGAATCACCATCGCCGGAATCAACATATTCATCTAATGACATTAACACCTGACCACCGACATCATTCACGATATGATCGAACTCATCAATAGTTATTCCCATTGCTCTGGCTATTTCATGGTCTTCAGGCGCTCTTCCTAATTCGCCTTCCAGTTTAGTGATAGTCCCTATAATATCATTGCTCTTCGATCTCAGCGAACGTGGTACCCAATCCATGTCACGCAACATGTCCATAACTGCGCCACGAATACGATAATATGCAAATGTATTAAACTTAACACCACGACTGGGGTCGTAACGATCAATAGCCTCAATTAATCCAACAATAGCTTGCCCAATTAAATCATCATAACTAATCCCGTGCATAGGTTGCAAATGCAATCTATCCACCACATATTTTGCCAACAAAGCATATTGTTCGATTAACTGCCTGCGCATTTCATCATTTGGCTGGGCACGATATGCAGCCCAGAGTTCGGCCATAAGTTTATCCTCCTGTGCCCTTTTACCAGGTTGTTGATTTAACGTCATAGTATTTGGCACCTTTGAATATTATTATTCATTCTTTTCTACCTTATTATCGATAGATTCGTGATTTTTATTTGTAGTGTCACTCTGGATACTCTGAGTTCCCAGGTTTTCAATAAGTGATGCTATAAATAACATCGCGACCATAATTATAATACCTGCAATCGTTGCCCGTATTGATGCTTCTAAAATTCCAATGTTACTATCAAGTGATTTCCACATTGTAAAGGCAAAGGCTACTAAGCTACCCAATATTCCCAACCGATAACACATTATTCGTAGCAATTTTTACCCCTCCCCTTCTGACTTCAGTAAATCATCAATAAAGATCGGAAGATCACACGTCCAAACTCCAGTCACAAATTCGTATA
>CAZNLA010000312.1:0-6497 GCA_964573385.1 uncultured bacterium | reverse complement strand
CTCAGCGACCGGTCACTGAGCCTGTCGAAGTGACCTTAAGCGAAAGTCCTGTATAAATTTAAAGTTTATCGCTTTGCCTTTTGTAAATACCTTATTTGGGTGGTATGGAAATGGTAATTGTTATTTTATCCGGGCATGTTGCGTGGTAGCAGTAAAATAGGAAATGGATTGTTTGTGGAGAAAATATAGATACAAAAATATCTGCATTATCAAAGTTAACTGTAACTTATAAAAAAAAATAAAAAAACTTTTAAAATTCTTCAAAAAAGGGAACTTTCCAGGCTTTATTTGCTACTAATAAGTAAGAGTGAATAAAAATTAAAAAAAATGAATATAAGTTAGAAGAGGAAATTATTATGTCAACAATTCAAACAACCTGTCCGCATTGTAAAAAACAGGTAACCTGCGACGAAGTTTATCGTGGGAAAATAATTCAATGCAGTTACTGTTTAAATGATTTTACGGCTGATAGCCAAATGTCAGCTGGTAAATCTTCTGTTATTACAGGTAATTCTTTGCGTGTTAAGCAGCAACAACCTCCTGAAAAAAGCAGTCTGGCTGTTGTTTCGCTGATATTGGGAATACTTGCGTTAATTCCTATATGCGGTATTGTTGGATTAATTCTCGGTATTATAGCACTTAATAAAATCAACAATAGTCGTGGTCAAATTACTGGTCAGGGTATGGCAATTGCAGGTATTTCACTTTCCATATTTTTTACTTTTATAATATTTCCGGCAGTAATGTTTCCAGTCTTTGCCAAAGGACGTGAAAAAGCACGGCAGTCAACATGTTTGAATAATCAACGAATATTTGCAACAACAATTGAAATGTATGCACAGGATAATAATGATGAATTACCACCCGATAAAACGATGTGGACCGATATCAATGTTGATCCTGCTAATTTAATATGTCCTACATCTGAGAAAGGATTGACTAATTGTTATGGGTATAATCAACAATTAAGCAAAATTAACATTAACACCATTACTTCTGCAGATAATGTTATATTAACATCTGATGGTGGTAACTCTGCTAATTTATTAACAGGTGTGCAAGATATACAATTTCGTCATAACAAGCAATGTATTGCATTATATGTTGACGGGCATATTGCATTGGTAAAGAAAGAGAGTTTGCGTTCGTTAAGATTAAGTAAATAAAGTTTTATATAATCGAGATAACAAATGAAAAGTCACATTACAATCGTGCTTTTAGCACTATTAACTTTCCTTACTGTTTCAGCATTTGCTGAAGTCGGCACCAGGCATATAGAGAAAGCAGGCTCGTTTTCTTATTGTGCACCCAAGGACTGGTCATTCAAGAAATTTAATGGTATGCCTTATTCTATTGTTCTTGGACCGGTGGTTGATATTACCCGTTAAATATGAGTGTGATGGACGAACTGTTTGACGAATGAAGAAACAGGAATAGAGTAGTCTGTCACCGAATTACTGGATTAAAATAACGTTGAGTGTAATACAAAGTATAATCGGTATTAAAAATTGTAATAAATAGAGGATTCATAATGACATTAGTTTTAACCACGCAGCAAGAGCAGGAATTGGTCCGGCGATACCAGGTTTATGTACCAAGTGATAGTATGTTCCAGCGTCATGTGCGACTGATGCAATCAGTTTGGCGTGATAAACATGGGTATCCAATCGGTGATCATCGCGGGAAACCACTGGGATCACGTCTCGCCATGCCATGGGCTGAGGAAACACTTGCCAATTATCTATCTGAAACTATTCGAGAAGTAGTACGACGCGAAGTATTCTCTTCTGAGAATCGTCAAGGTAAATTATTCGGATACCCGCGGATTCTGAATGATTTACTATCAAGTCAGCCTCTCTGCTTTAATCTTTTTGGAGAATTACAGGTTGATTTAAAACTGGCATCCGAAGTGTTTGCTGAAATAACAAAAGGTCATGTTAAACAAGTGATGCGTATCGAGTTTGAGCATTCCCCCGGACGTGGTGATATGGACTATACTGGTGATGCTTCTGCATTTGATGTATATGTAGAGTATTTAACGACCAAAGAAACCATGGGGTTTTATGGCATCGAAGTAAAATACCATGAAAATATGCAGGTTATTGCTTCACGTCATCGCTCTCGATATGATGAGATATCAGCATTGATGGGATGTTTCAAAGCTGATGCATTGGAAGCATTACATAAAACACCTCTTCAACAGATTTGGCGTGACCACCTCCTTACTGGTAGCCTTCTCAACAAAGATCCACGATTTGATGAAGGGAGTTTTATTTTTCTATATCCTAAAGACAATCTTTGCTGTGAACAAGCAGTAAAGGCATATCAACAATGCTTATCATCAACAACAACATTCATGCCCATGACTATTGAAGACATGATTATTGCCTTGCAACACCATTCAAATGAAGAATGGGTACAAGAACTTTCATGTCGTTATATTGATTTTTCATCGATAGAATATATTATTAGTTAATCGAAGTATTACTATATTATGATTTTCAATTGGCAGCTAATGTAATATAAAAGTATAATATATCATGATGGTGAAGTACCATCAAAATAAACGGATATAACTTTGATAATAACTTAGTAACGAGTTCTGATAAAAAAGTTGGAGGAAACATTATGATACTTGATGAACGTATCAAGCAACGGTTGTTAGAAACATATAATAACTTGCAACAAACCGGCAAATTGCCATCGCAAGATAAATTAAACTCATACTATTCTTCATTTCGAGAAAGATTTAGTCCAGATATATTACGTAATACTGATGGCGAAGCATTGTTAGAATTGATGCATGGACGTCCCAGTAAAGACAGTCTGGCATATTGGTTAGAGTTTAAAGATGATGATGAGTTCCCGGCAATATTTGGAAGCATCGCCGGAGGTAGCGCATTAAAATTCGGCATTTTCAAGCGAAAAGAAACTGACGAATGGGTAACTGGTATCCCAACAGCAATGCGAGTTAATTCACCTGATGAAGCTATTAATTACGTGCGTCGACAACGTGACCAATTATTAGCAGGTGTTTCATTAATTGAACAGTTGCCATCATCGGCATCAGATGAAGATTATCGGTTTTTACAGGAGCAACTTAATATTCAGGCTGCAGATATTATCAATTATGCCTGGGTGCATAAATACTTTAGCTTATTATTTCCTGATAAACTTGATGATTATCACATGCCAGAATTACAACGATTTCATCTAATAGAATTACTTCAGTTGCCTCCTGTTGGTGACGGTCGATATATTCTTGCAGGACGGTATATTGCGATTGCTCAAGAATTAGGAATACCTGTAAATCATCTTACTACAATTATTAATGAAATCAACAGCACAATTTATCATTATTGGAGAGTGGGTACAACAAACGGAAGCTCATCAAAATATTGGGAAATAATGCGTGATAAAAGTATTGTTTCAGTTGGATGGCCTGAATTAGGAGATTTATCAGATTTAAAATATGACCAACAATCAAAAAATCGTGTGCGCGATCTCATGGCAAAAGAATATCCTTCAACCCCACAAGTTATAGGACGACATGCACAGCAACTTTTCACATTTGTCACATTTGTAAAAGAAGGTGACATTGTGTTGGCGGCTGACGGCATGACAATCTACGGTATTGGGAGAGTTATAGAAGGATATAAATATGATTCAAGCATGGATTTCCCCCACTACCATCCTGTTCAATGGTTATATATTGGTGAGTTTAAACTCCCTATTGCTAAAGAAGGGTTACGAACATCATTATCAGAAATAACTGAGCCAGATAATCAACTTGAAATTCAACGGATTATATTAAATCTCCCTGTACTGCCTCTTCCGGTTCAGATTATTAATTCTCTCCAATCACTGCCAACACTTGATGGATGGCCAGGTCGCATACAAAAAATCCTTGAACGGAAAGGACAGGTTATTTTATATGGACCACCTGGTACAGGCAAAACACATTGGGCTGAACAAACAGTATGCGAATTAGCGGCACGAAAACATTACAATAAAACTTTTGATAAATTGTTGGACGATGAAAAGAGTAATTTATTTAATAACTTTATTAAGATTTGTACATTTCATCCTGCATATGGCTATGAAGAGTTTATAGAAGGATACCGACCGGAAAAAGGTGATAAGGGTATGGAGTTTGTGTTAAAAGATGGCATCTTTAAAACTCTATGTCAAAATGCTGCGAATCATCCTGACGAACAATTCTTTTTAATAATTGATGAAATAAACCGCGGAGATATTCCTCGTATCTTTGGTGAATTAATCACTATATTAGAAAAAAACAAACGTGGGAAAGCCGTGACATTGCCGTTATCTGGTAAACCGTTTATCGTACCCAATAATATTTTTATCATTGGCACAATGAATACTGCAGATAGGTCTATCGCATTATTAGATGTTGCATTACGCCGCCGGTTTGGATTTATTGAACTGATGCCTGATAGTAAAGTATTAGGAAATGCATCTGTAGGAAGTATCCTGCTAGCACCATGGTTAGATGCATTAAATGAACGTATTCGCAAAAATTCAGGACGAGATGCACGTAACCTTCAAGTTGGACATTCATATTTCCTTGATAATCATGGGAAAGCAATTACAGAAATGGCAATATTAGCGCGTATAATAAGAGAAGACATTATTCCTTTACTTGAGGAATATTGTTACGAAGACTACAATACCCTTTCTGGAATATTAGGTGATAGTCTGGTTAACAGGGAAAAACAAACTATCAAAGATGAACTCTTTTTACACGGTCGCTTGGATGAGTTAAATCAAGCTTTGGCAAAACTATTTGATATAACAACTTCACCATTGGCCATAGCAGCTGATGCACAGCCATCTGTTATGACAGATAATGTTGATGACGAAGATATAGAAGATAACACATTAACGGGATCATTACCTGCATGAGTGTGACTTTAGTAACATTGCAGGAATGGGAAACTAAAACACCAGACATAACGCAAGAACTATATCGATTGCGTTTGAACACGAACGCGCGTGTTCAAGCACAGATTGACAAGATAAATACGAGTAAAGAACTGACTATCCGTGAGTTATGGAACGGTGTAGAAATTTCTGCAACCTCTTTTGTCGGTAAAATACAAATTGGTGATTTGCAAATTATAATAACACCGAAAATTGATAAACTTCCACTTTATACACTTTTTAACTATGCTTATGATTTTCGGAACTTCCAACGTTATGATGCTGCTGAATTCGATCCACAAATTTCTCCTTTCCAGGATTTACTTATTTTACAACTCCATGCTGAAGCTGTCGAATTGATTACACGTGGCTTGCATCGGCGCTATATAAAAGAATCAAGTCAATTATCAAGCCCACGAGGACGTTTTGAAATTAATGAGATTGTGCGTAGCGGTGGTGCATCATTAACAACCCTACCTTGCACATATTATTCACGTTTAGAAGACTGTCCTGTTAACCAGGCGTTACTGGCTGGATTACGCCTTGCCGTCACTTTAACCAATAATTTACATTTACGCTCCCAACTTTATCATGTCATTCGACAACTTGATGAAGTGGTATCAACCGTTCGCTTAACATATGATTTTATTCAAAGTGTAATGCGATCAAATACACGTCTCACATTTGCTTATGAACCCGCTTTACGTTTAATTAATCTTCTTATGGAAGGTATTGGTCTTGCCATCGAATCTTCTGAATCAACAATAACACATGATGGTTTCTTGTTTGACATGAATAGATTTTATCAAACATTACTGACTCGCTTTTTGAGTGAATATATACCAGGTAATTATCGTGTTGAATCAGAATATAGGATGGATGGGTTATTTGCTTACAATCAACAGTACAACCCACAAAATAGACCATCTCCAGTAGTAAGACCAGATTTGATTGTGAGTCAGCAAGGTAAAATAGTTGCAATTCTTGATGCTAAATATCGTGATATATGGGATAAAAAGTTGCCTCGAGAAATGCTTTATCAATTATCATTATATGCTATGTGTAGTGAACGACTCAGGCAATCAACAATTTTATATCCAACAATGAATAACTCTGCAAAAGAAGCTATTATCAATTTAAAACCATTTGAAGGAGTTATGAATGCTAATGTTCATTTACGTCCAGTAAATTTATTAACAATTTCCAATTTGATATCAAAAGAAACTTCGGCAAAAAAACAGCGGGAATGCGAAAAATATGCAATGTATCTTGCTTTTGGCGAATATTAATATCCTGTTTACATGTTGGAATAAAATACTATAAAATATGTAATAATAAATGAGGAGTTAATAATCGATGCCAGATGTTAAGCGGAATGTATATAACGGATATACCGAATATTTTTTTTCTGGATTAGAGATAAAAGAATATTTCAAAAATTGTTATGAGTGTTTCGGTCGGCACCATGAAAAAGTATCCAGTTATAAGATAAACTTTAGAGCTAATTGCAAATTAGATTTTTTTTTCAGCACTTTTTGTATATCATTATACAA
>CAZNLA010000311.1:0-6521 GCA_964573385.1 uncultured bacterium | reverse complement strand
GTTTCAACCGAGTTCTACCGAGTTCAATATATCTTATAGCCACGGAGTGGCGACATAATGAATAACCCCAGGCGTCAGCCTGGGGGATTAAACCATAACATTGACGCGCCTCGGAGAGGTGCTTTAATAAAGTCGCCTTTACAAGGCATAAATTACTCTTAAAAACTCTCCATACATCTCTGTGTCGAAAAAATTCACTCTTCACTCATCCAAATTTCACTCTTCACCCATCACTCTTCACTCTTCAATACCTTCAGGAAATATCATATAAACCATATTTATTCCGGTTTCAATAACATTGCGTATACCAACATCCTGCAATCCTTCCGCAAAAACTTGCTTAATTCGGCGTGGCACCGGCAACTGCATTGTTTCTGCGGTAAAACTAAATATTACTGATGTGCCATCTTCAGCATCCCACCGCACACCTGCGCCATTTTCCAGTATTGTTCGTTGTTGCATAAATGCGGATACGCGATTGTAGATATGGAAATGGGCGTCGATATCCGCCGGACCACCGTGAATATCCAGTAAACCACCACCCGCCATGGTGCGGAAATGCATCTGAATTATCCGGTCTACCGGCACGCGGGGGTTCCATTCGGTAAAGGCTTCCATACCGCAAAACATATCTTCGTTACCCAAAAACCACCCCAGGCTATTTTGACCACACAACGGGTCAGATTCGCTTTCCATATTACCATCATTAGATATGCCGAAGTGCGGGGTTCCCACAAAACTGCGTCCTTCACATATAATCTCAATACCTGCCCGGGTAAGTTCGGCAGCAAAACGTACCAACCCATCAAAATTATCTGACAGGTCTTTTGCCGCGTAATTGCGGGTCTTTAACCCAAGGTTACCCAGCGAGTCGAAAAATATGAAATCCAGGCCATATTGCTGTTTCCAGACTATCAGGTCGCCAAGTATCCAATCTTTTGCGCCGGAGTTCCAGTTTATTACTGCCATTATTAAATCGTCATAACCACCGGCAGGATTCGAGAAATTTCTGTCTTTCAGCACCCAATCCGGATGTTCGCGTAAAATTGGTGCCCGGGCAGAGATGTGGTTTCCTACCCAAATGCCGATATCAAGCCCATTTTCATGCCCCAGGTCATAAAAACGACGGGCCATCTCGCCACCGCCATACATTGCGGAAGGTTTGTATTCCCATACACAACAGCAGGACCCAATGGTTACATCACCATCCATAACACTGCGTCCCTGCATTGATTTCTGATAAAACATTAATTCTGATGCGTCGCTGACACAATAGGGACGCGTCCAAAAGCGACGATATCCCTTACCGCGGACGATGGGCATTTCATTATTGCCCAACCATTCCAGATACCGTTCCGCCGGTACCCTTTCTCCCGTTTGCCTGGGGTCGTAATACAGATGATTATTTTCTGTCACCGCCCCCCACATCCAATGTGTCATGGTGGGTAAAATCCTGCTTTTCACTATCCCTGTTTGCCCGCGATAACTATTCTCCAACGCATTATTTACCGCAAACCATAAGTTTCGCCGGGCGGCTTCAGTTATTCCGGTTTCTTTGGCAAAAAGAATAGTCTTTCCGGGGATTTCCCGGGAGGCCGTCAGTGGAAACTCCAGGCACTCAACAATATGGTAGTTATCAGCGCCGACAGGTTTTCTGCAACCGGTTTGCACACTTTGCGCAGTGGGGAAATAACCCAATAGCAGTCCTGCAGGAGAAGAAATCATATCAAACAGCTGGTGATATGCTGCCCGGGAGTTTATCTGCATGGAGATGTTATCATCATTTTTTGCGCGAAGGAGTGTCTTCCAGCAGAAATTATCCCATTCGTTATCAACAGTAAAATTGGCCACTGGTGATGCAATCTGGCTTTGCCAGTAGACGGTATTATCTTTAACGTGACCATTAATTTCCCAATGCTGGTGCCATTGCAGGCGTCCGATAGCCTCACTGTCACAGTTTAATCGCCACGAAATATTAAAACCGGAAAAAATAATGCCGGCATATTCTGCCTGTGTAGGTGTTATAATAAAATCAACATCAAGTGACGGTACCGGGCGGGGAGAACCCATATACAGAATATCATTGTCATACTGGTCGCGATACCATGATGAATCCGTTGCAGTGCCAATGGCCTTTGTGCGGATTATTGTTTCTTCACCCCAGGTTATTGTCCCCAAATAACGAAAAGCGCGATAATCCCAACCTGCCGGACCCTGAATCAGGAATGTGGATGGGAATGACGGGTTCATCAATCGGATGCCATCGATATCAATACCGGCGATGCCGGTTATCACGTCTCCGTCATTTGCCCATGATATTACAATATTGCCTATTTGTGTCTGCATGGTTATGGATTCCTGAATTGCGGTGTATTTATTATATTACAGGACTGTTGCTGATAAATCTGTTGTTTATCTTTTCTCCAGATAAACAGTACCGCCTGCCGGTACTGTAACCTTTTTCTTAAACGCTATTCTTCCGGGGATTACCGCGGTTTGCACAGTGGCGGTTATTTTTTTATCTGTCGGGTTTTGCACCTCTATCACTACAGCATCTTTAGTCCATTCCGCGCCGAATGCCAGGTATAGATTGGCATTGCTGGCTGTCAGCATATTACCGAAATAGAAATCCGCGTCCTTATCCACCCGCAACATCCCCAAAACAACACCATCCAAAAATCCAAATGGCTCAATTTTATCATCCCGCGATGTCCATAATCCTGCCACCCAACGCGGGTTAGCGCCACAAAGCCGCAACGGCACCCCACATTCCTGCTGAAAAGCGGGTTTTACCGCACCCCAGTTAGTGGGTGCCCACCCGGGAATCACGGCACCGGTGAGATGTCCGGACACCGCGCCTTTATCAGCATCAAAATAGACCGATGCAACAGTGCGGTTGATTAAACCTTTTTGTAACTCTATTTTATATGGTGTCGCCCCGTTTAACCCCATTGACTTCAGCACTGCCGGGGCGTTGCCAGCATCAATTTTAATAAAAGTTCCCTTATAAACTGTATCTTTCTTTGCCGTCCCATTCGCTGGCGGGGGGAAACCTACATTACCATCGCTACCCACCCGCAATGGCGACAACGCGACGATATCACCTGCCCAACCACCCGCAGGCAAATCTATAAAGGTTGTTACTTTCCCCTCAGTTTTTTTGCCGGTGCTGTCGGTATAACTGTATGCCGCGTTGGGCAAGGTTTTACCAATAATCGGCCAGATATTACCGGTGGCGGGTAAATCCTGCTTTAAAGTTATGGTAGCCTCTTCTTCGGCAAATACCGGCGGGGAAATGCCTGCCACATAACTGCGCGAACGGGGATGAATGCTGCGAATCTTCGCCGCGTATTCCGGAATTGGCATATCATTAAACAACGGCGCATTATCCGCGCGTTCGCGGCGACCGCCTTTTGCCCATACCTGCTTATCGTAATCATAAATATCACCGGATGGCACATAAGTCGAATCCAACAGGTATTCCATGATACTGTAAAGTTGCCCTGCGTAAAACATCTGTGGCTTGCAACATACAGACTCGGCCAATTTTACCCCGGGGAGATTAATCTTTATGGCGCTATCAGGTAATTTACCGATATAGGTTAGCCACGTCATTCGTTCGCCAAAATAGTTTTGCCGATCCTGACAACGCGCATATGCATACATTGGCAATGTGCGAATCGGTGACGTGTATGCTTTGCCGCCTTGTTTATCGCGCAATTCTATCATAAACCATCTTTGCACACTCTGGTCGCCACTGCACCGCACAGCGACGGTCGGTGACTTTGGGGTGACACGCCGATAAATACCGCGTTGGTCGTGGATTATAACTTCAGAAATTGGTTGTGTCCCATGCGCCTGCAGAGATAAATTCCACGCCGGCGCTTTCCAATTATCCAGACTGCAGGCATCAACCACAGGCCCACTGCTGATGTAATAACGACTGGGATTACCACCGTAGTTAGAAAATCCCTGGCGAAAATAAAACGCGGCGTTTTCCGGGGTGTCACTGTTAATATAATTTTGCAGGCCGTTTTGTGATGCCTGTACCAATTGTCCGGGTGCGGAAACTTCATGCACTGCCACTGGTATAGGCATACTGGCATTGTTAACATGCCATTTGTATGCAAAAAGCCCATCATCAACCTGTTTGTTATCTGCATAGGTCGCCACCGCTATTCCTATCAGATGGCTATACAAATCCGGTGGCAATGCCCCCTGCGCACCACGCACCGTGGCCAATAACTGTGGACGCGCCGCAATTGGCAAAATATCACCCATGCCCAGCACCATATGCCCGGTCCAGAATAACTTCTTTCTATCCTGTGTCAGCAGGTGTGGCCGAATCTGCTGGTATAACCCAACCAGCAGAAACCTGTTACCTATGTCGGTATCTATGTCATACCCCGGCAGCAATGTAACCGTCTTATCGCTGAACTTTTTACAATCCGCCACATATTGGTTCCACTGTTCCTGCTTAAAATATTCAAACGTTTCGGTGAAACATACAACATCATATCCTGCCTGTTTCGCTGCCTTTGCCCATTCCTCAACACTGCCGGTGCCATTGCTGACAGCACTGCGGGCACCCACCAGAATCTTTACCGGATGAACAACACCGGTGACCATCGGGTCGCGGTTAGCCCAGACATCAGAAAGGAATGTTTCATCTTTAAGGTGGTCTTCCTTTGCGGGGAAAATGCCTTTCGCCGCGTCATACCCACCCATACCCGCCTTTACAGATGATTCCGCCAACCATTGGTATGTATTTTCAAGCAATAAATGCAGGTCGCTTTTTGTCTTGCCGTCACCCTCGGTCATTGGTATCCCATCCACCCGCGAAAAAGAACTTTCTGTGACATTACCAAACTTGGCATAAGTTATATAAAACAGGTGCCACGCGGATAAACCGGTCACTGCCACACGTCCTTTGCCAAACTCGCGGATGCCAAACAACCCCGGGTTATCCCAATTATCCAATGCAGTCCATGTGCCTTTATCGTCATATATAGATCCACGCCTGGCATCGGTATGGCTTCCCGGCATCGCCGTCACCAGCATTTGCCAGGCATTATCGTCCTGCGCCTTTAATGGAATCGTAGTGTAATTATCATCCCAACGGGTGCAATAAGACGGGTAATAGATGCGTTTTACCCCCGCCGTTACCGGGTGCTGCAATATCTTCTCTGTCCACGGATAATCCGCTCCACAATATCCAATACTGGCGGCTTTATACGCACGTTGCGGATCGCGGACACACCCACATGTTGTCTCCATACCATATGGTGCCAATAACTGGTTAATCGAATACACCCCCCGCATTCCCATCTCTTCCAACGAAGGCACTATAAACAACCCGCCACCATCGCGCACCCACTGTTGCAATACCGCCAAATTGTCACGCACTGTCAACAAATGGTATCCACTCCGCCAGGCGGTATAATCAAAATAACCACCACCCAGATACGCACTGGGGTTAAGATAAACCGTCACATGAAACTGCCGCAAAAACTCCGGCGTCAACACCTGCCATTCATGCACAGTCGTCACCCGATAACCACCCTCTTTAAGCATCTGCTGATACTTAACATCCAACTTAGGCTGTTCCCCAAACGCCCATTCCGAATGCCCACAGATAATTAACATATCAACAACCCCAACACCCCTACCATCCGGCGCCGCCACCAGATACCCACTACACACACCCAGTAACACCAACATCAGCAACAAACCCACCCACTTAACCATCATTTTTTGCATAGTCATATCTCCTTTTTTATTGGGGAATAAGGTAAAAAAATATCGTTATGCCCGTAATAACTTTAACATAAATAATCTAATAAAAACGTTTTATAATATGATTGTAAAAATTGGTACCCATATCTGTCAATGGTGAGGAAGGAGAAGGAATTTATGTAATAGATGCCGGAAAAAGGAGGGAAGTATAAAAAACAAGAAAAACGTGAACATAATATTGAAAACTATCAGGAAAACTCATATCCCGCTATCCAAAACTCCACTTCATCACCTTTAGGATCGATAGTATTAAAACAATGCGTAACCGCATCGGCCTGCATGAAATCGGTTCCAATGCTAATATAAAAATGCACTCATCACTTACCAGCGACATTAATCCATTGGTGATTGAAGGCTGCGAGAAGAACTCTTCACCGCGCCTGCAAATCGGTGCTGCTACCGTTATTCAATGCACGAGTCGGTAAAGATTCTGGACTTGGTAAAGGGAGGACGTTTAAACCTTGCCGGAGCAATATATGATATGAATATTCAGCGGGCACCCAATATATATGCCATTGATTGCTACAGCGAAGGAATGATTCTTGATGTCAGCAGATTGGTGCAAGAAGCACACAAAACAATAATCGGTGCCATTACCATCCAAAACCAGAAAACATCCGTGGAGTAGCACGAGCACGCATCAAAAACACTTTGCAACATGACGCCATCGCGGAACGACCGCAACCATTACCTACAGAAACTGTCCTGCGCAATGATAGTGAACA
>CAZNLA010000310.1:3954-6534 GCA_964573385.1 uncultured bacterium | reverse complement strand
ATCGGTTGAAGTCGGTTGCAATCGATTCCGTTTCGAGCACAAGTTAAGTAACCTTAAGCGAAAGTCCTGAATATAATCGTTTAGTAGAGAACTTCATACCATCGCTGCACTGATATCTTAAAACTGTCCAATGGGTGACTCTCAGGTGCGTTTGTCTGGCAATCAAAGCCATCAGAAATGGTATGGTGCTCTCTACCTAAACTTTTTCGTATCTATGCTACGCTAATTGCTTTATTATCTATTTTGATATCAGATTGCAGTGAGTTCAATTCTTCAAGTGCAAGTATTTTGGTTAATTCCAACAGAATAATTAATCTGTTTTCGTCTTTACCAACGCCACGCAAATACTGGGAATCTATCGAACTTACAAAAGGAGACAACGAAACAATTTGCGAAGTTGCTAATTGCATTGTCTGCGAAACGCCATCTACTACCATGCCAACCTGCAAACCATGGTTTTCAATAACAATAACCCTGGTTGATTTACTCCATTCTGCTGTACAAAGATTGAATCTGGAACGCAAATCAATAACAGGTACTATCATACCTCTCAAGTTCATCACTCCTAACATATAAGCAGGAGTATGTGGAATCTTGGTGATTTCTGGTAAACGAATAATGGTATTTATATCTTCAATACCTACACCATAATATTCGGATCCAAGTGTAAAGACAACTAATTGTTCAACCTGGTCAGATGTTGCCTTCTCGTTTTCTACGTATGCAGTCATCGCATTGCCCTCCATTTTAATATTTAGTAGCTTTATGTTATAATTTACAATATAAAGCAATACTATTCTTTTTTAGGTAACTATATTGTTATCACCCGAATTACTTGTTTGACTTATCTTTTATATTATTTAACCTAATTTGTGCTAACTTCTACTAATACATCATGATTAACTTTAAATGTACCAAGTACTTTCTTAACCTTATTCGACAGATTAGTTAATTCCTTGCTGGATGCGGACATTTCTTCCACCAGTGCATTTTGTTCTTCAGCCGCGGCTGATAACTCTTCTGATGTGGCAGATGATTGTTCAGTTACTGCGGCTACCTGTTCAATTGCTTTGGTCACTTCTGTGGATGATGCTGCCATCTCTTCGGTTGCTGCTGTTGCTTCTTCAGTAACTGATGATACATTCTCAACAGCAGACATCACTAATGATGCACTCTTCTCAACTTCAACACATACCTTACCTACTTCGGTAGTCTGATATAAGACCTTGTCAACAGCACCGATAATTGCTTTTAGTGCTACACCAGTCTGGTTTGCCATCCCTACACCTGTTTCAATTTCTTTGGATCCAACAATCATCGAGTTGACTGCCTCTGTGATTCCCTCCTGGATACCGCGGATAAGAGCACCAATTTCCTTTGTCTGTACCGCGGAACGTTCAGCCAGTTTGCGGACTTCGTCAGCAACAACAGCAAAACCTTTGCCATGTTCACCTGCGCGGGCAGCTTCAATAGCAGCATTTAACGCCAGCAGGTTTGTCTGTTCTGCAATATTGTTGATTGCTTCAACAATCTCACCAATCTTTTTGCTTGCTTCACCTAGTGCGTTAACGTTCTTAGATGTTACATTAGCGGCCTCTTTAACGCGATCCATACTCTTCAGCATTTCATCTGTTTTGGCAGAACTTTCCTGGGCAACTCCACCAGCATTCTGAGCATCGCTTTTGGCATTTCCGGCGGCTTCAATAATACGCTTGATATCAACCTGTGATTGTTGTGCGGCTAATGCAGCCTGTTCAGCGCTAGATGCCTGTACCTGGGCGCCGCGGGCAACTTCTTCAATAGCACGTTGTAATTGCTCCATATTATTCGCCGCATCATTTGATGATCGTGAAGTTTCAGTAGAACCTGAAGCAACCTGTTGTGCTCCTGTGGCTACTTCCTGACTTGCTTTGCCAACCATTTCAGATGCGGTTGATACTTGACTGGCACCATCAGCAACCTGTATTGCTATATTATTAATATCTGAAACGGTTTTCTCAAGTGCTGTTATAGCATTATTCAAATTTTCTTTTATCTGACTGAAATCACCCTGATAATTACCATGAACCCGGACAGTTAAATCACGAGCAGCTAATTTTGCCAACACATTAGACACTTCTTTAACAGTATTATCCAGCGATGTCATTGCATTATTCATATTATCTTTAATCTTAGTGAAATCGCCTTGATAGTGACCTTCAACACGTGATGATAAGTTTAAATTAGATAAATGTGCCAACACTTCTGAAACTTCATTAAGTGGAACAACAATTGCATCGAGAGTATCGTTAACACCTTCTACAATCTTGCGGAAATCGCCGAAATGTTTGGTGGCGTCAGCACGGGTAGCCAGTTTACCGGCGATAGCAGCATTAGACAACATAACTGCATCACTTACCAGTGCGTTTACCGCGTCAATACAGGTATTAAGGTTACCCTTGATGGTATTGAAGTCGCCATTATAGTTATCTGTAATCTTCGCTGGGATGTTACCCTTGCTGATTTTATCTACATAGTCAGCAGCAACATTCAATGGTCCAATAACAGCATCAAGGGTTTCGTTAACACCCCGAACGATTT
>CAZNLA010000310.1:0-3854 GCA_964573385.1 uncultured bacterium | reverse complement strand
CCAGTGCGTTTACCGCGTCAATACAGGTATTAAGGTTGCCCTTGATGGTATTGAAATCGCCATTATAGCTATCTGTGATCTTCGCAGGGATGTTGCCCTTGCTGATTTTGTCTACATAGTCAGCAGCTACATTCAATGGTCCAATAACAGCATCAAGGGTTTCGTTAACACCCCGAACGATTTTCTGGAAATCGCCGGAATGTTTGGATGCATCGGCACGGGTCGCTAATTTACCGGCGACTGCAGCATCAGATAAAATAACAGCGTCACTTACCAGTGCGTTTACCGCGTCAATACAGGTATTAAGGTTGCCCTTGATGGTATTGAAGTCGCCATTATAATTATCTGTAATCTTCGCAGGGATGTTGCCCTTGCTGATTTTATCTACGTAATCAGCAGCAACATTCAATGGTCCGATAACAGCATCAAGGGTTTCGTTAACACCCTGGACAATATCTCTATAACTACCACTAAACTTGCTGATATCACCGCGGGTTGCCAATTTTCCTTCAACACCAGCCTTGCTCAACATACCGGCTTCAGATACCAGTCCACGCAGGCTGATAATTGTTTGACGCATAGCAGGATTAATTTCATCTTTATCATCCAGGTTCTTAACTTCAGCAGATAAATCGCCAACACCAATCTGTTGAACTACTCCAACTATACCCTTTAAAGTATCAGCAAATTTATCCATTACCCCAGCGAGTATGCCAATCTCATCAGTGCGATTCATATTTAAGCGAAGTCCCAGATGACCCATTGACAACTCCTGCATCATATTAACACCCTGGCTGAGCGGACGGGTTATAGCATTAGTCAGATATATACCGATAACAATAGCAAGGAGAAAACCAATACAGATAATAATAATTAAGATACGCGATGCTTGATTTGCAGCAATAGTATTATTGTCCGATGTTTTTTTTGCGAAATCTTCCTTTATTTTCATCATTTCTTCTAAATCAGTTTGAATTTCTTTATCAATTTTGCTTTTTTCACCATCAAGAACTGCATATGCTTCAACAACCTTCTTCTTCCCTGCGAGTTCTTCTACTTTCTTTAAAAAAACATTTGACTTAGTTCTATTATCCTCAACACTTGCATATAAAATTTTACCTGTATCAGTACGAAGTGTCTCCTTAATTAATATCATGTTATCATCAATTATCTTGTTTAATTCAACAATTCTATCCACTTTAGCTTGATATGCCTGTTGATCGGATGCGCGTATCATATCGCGTGCATTTACGCGAGTTTGATGAAAAGCAGCCAGTGTTCTACCCATTTGACCAAGTGGAACAGTGTTCTTCTCATACAATTGGGTATCTGCATCATCGGCTTTTTTCAAACTAAAAACTCCGTATAATCCAATACCCAGCGCGATAAGCGCCACGATGACAAAACCGCCGATTAATTTCGGACCGATTTTTGTGTTGTTTAAATTAAACATTGATATACCTCCAAAGATTTCAGAAAATACAATAAAAATAAGATATCATCTAATGTAACAATATACAATACTAATAAAATAGAATATTTTTATACCAAATATTTAGTATTGACAATTTATTGAAACAATTTAAAATACCATTATCATTTAATAGAGAGCGTTATTAATGGCAATGAAAAAATATATATACAGGACTTTTCGGTCATAAGGGTAATCCGTTTAACAATGATCGCTTTGACTGACTCTGCGACCCCAAGTGAAAGTCATGTATATATCAGAAATTATTCAGTTATAAGGACTTATGATGAATAACAATACAGAAATTGATCTTTCAAAATCGAAACAATTATTAACTGTTTTAATGGATTTAATCCCTGGAATAGTATATGTATATAATCAAAAAGGAGAGAAAATCTACTGGAATAAAAAGACAGAAGATATCATAGGACGTATGAATGATAAGATTGAAGATTTCAATGAAATAGATTTACTCTTCTCTGATAATCAAAAGAAGACAATAATCAATAAAGCCTTCGAGGATGGCATATTTAATGCGGTAACAGAAGTTACAACCCACAATGGTGAAACAAAAACATTTTCCCATGTTGGAATAATTACTAAGATTAATAAGAAAAAATATCTTATCGGAACTGGAATTGATATTACTGAAAAAGAAATGCTTGAATCACAACAACGTGTAAATCAGTTCAAAATCATAAAATTAATCACAAAAATAGGTTTAGTAGAAGAACTGGAAAGAAAAAAAATTGCACAAATATTACATGATAAAATTGGACAAGAATTATCAATTTTATATATGCAATTAACAAGGGAAAGTTCACATAAAACCGAAACATCAACTCAACACAATGAAATTATTGCATCTATAAAACATTGCATTGATTCTTTAAGATCTATTACTTTTGAATTGACTCCACCGATGTTAGATAATCAAGAAATAATACTATGTTTAAATCATATAGTAGAATATTTTGATTATAAATATCATAAGACAATTCATATATCTGTAAATGATTTAAAAATTACGGCTTTGGAAAAAGAAAAAAATCATATAATGCACTTTGGGATTATCGAGTTATTAATGAATGCTCATAAATATGCAGGAACCGACGAAATGTGGGTAAATATAGTATCTAATGATGAAATGTTAAAGATATCAGTAATTGATAAAGGTGCAGGTTTTATCCCTGAACAAATAGACTACACAAAAACATTCGGAATCTTTAATTTGAAAGATCGGATAATATTGACAGGTGGAGAATTTAATATAAAATCATCGCCAGGTAAAGGTACCATAATAGACTTTTCTTTACCTATTTAAGAAGATTATTATGGGCAAAACGTGTTAAGTCTGATAAAGAGTGGCAATTTAATTTACTCATTAAATTTCTTCTATGGGTAAGGACGGTCTTAACAGAAATTGAAAGACTATCAGCAACAGTTTGATTACCTGTTCCTATTATTAAGAAATTGAATATCTCTTGTTCACGCATAGTCAGGCTACTTAAATTGTTTCCGGTTGCAGCAATAGAATTATCATAATGCGACTTTATTATTAATGTAGCAATGCGTGGTGATAAATACACTTCGCCACGATTTACGCTGCGAATACCATTAATAAACTCTTGATAAGGTGAATCTTTCAGGACATATCCAGATGCACCTGCTTTAAGCATTTTATGAACTAAATGTGGTTCATCATGCATTGTAAGTGCTATTATCTTGCAATTTTTATTTTCTTTTAATATTAAAGTTGTAGCAGTCACACCATCCATATCATGCATTGAAATATCCATAAGAACTATATCAGGATTTAATGTATTCACTAATTCAATACTATGTTCTCCATTCTTTGCTTGTCCTATTACCATTATATCATCTTCTTGATTTAATATATGACATAAACCATCTGCTAAAAACATGTGATCGTCAACTATAAGAACTGTTATTTCTTTCATATTTATCTCCGTTGTAGTCGCTTACCCTATAACATTAAATCCGGTTAGTTAAATAATTTTTATTACTTGAAATATACTACTATATTAATTTATAAAAAAAATAAAATAAAATAATTTATTAGTATTATACCTAAATATCATTAGATAAAAATACTGATATAAAACATCATTGTGTTCAAATATCCATGTAAGTACTTAAGTGAAAATACTGACAGCAAACATATTTATGAATATACATGGATAGGTTATGTGTTTTTACAGATTCATTTCAATTCTGACACACATCCGGTTTGTCTTGAATAAAACATGTTGTAATCTCTTTTGTTATTACATGCATGCATTGTCAATGGGAAAATGTTTCAAAATGTGTAAGTATTCGGTAAACCCCATATATTTACGATAAAATTACAATAATAAGAATA
>CAZNLA010000309.1:0-6539 GCA_964573385.1 uncultured bacterium | reverse complement strand
CAACATATTAATAGTTCAGGTGACCGGGAAAAGGCGTTATTAAATATTTCGCCAGAACTACCATTTAAAGATAACTTAATCGAAGATAAAAATACAGATAATAAATTAGATGAAACACTGTTAAATCAATCACCTGTGCAAAAAAAATCATTTAAAATCTATTATATAGCTATCTTTACAGCTTTTGTCTTGTCAGTTTTGATATTATCAATTAATCTACAAAATAAAACAGAAAACAATAAATTATCGCCAAAATACCCGAATAAAACAACTCCTGTTACATTTGATACAAAAATTAACAAGATTGATGGTGCTGTGATGGTTTATATACCTGCTGGAGAATTTAAGATGGGAAGTCCGGATGGTGAAGGGAAAGATTCGGAACACCCACAACACAAAGTAGTTCTTTCCGGGTATTGGATGTATCAAAATGAAGTTACAGTTGCTCAATACCGTAAGTTTTGTAAGGTAACAAAACATGAAATGCCGCACGAACCTGCATGGAAATGGCAGGGTGATCATCCAATAGTAAATGTTTCGTGGGAAGATGCAAAAGCCTACTCGGAATGGGCTATGACAGCTTTGCCTACGGAAGCTCAATGGGAAAAAGCCGCGCGCGGCACAGATGGTCGTAAATATCCGTGGGGGAACCAATGGGATGCCACAATGTGTTGTAACAAGTCAAATTCAAACGGATTAACTGAAGCGGTGAAAAGTAGACCTGGTAATATCAGCATATACGGTTGTATGGATATGGCAGGAAACGTATGGGAATGGTGCCACCCAGATAGCCGTGGCGGTCAATCAGCATGACCCTGGCGCCGTTTCGTGCTGCCGCTATGGCCGCAGAAAGTCCGCCGGAACCGGAGCCGATCACCGCAATATCATAATCGTACTTGGCGAGCGGTTCCCGTGTTGTTTGATCTGGATTTGTAGGGATTGTTATTGAAGATTTCATAATGGCTTCTCCCACAATAAACTCAAAGTAAGTATCCGGTAATATAGTCATTTGCAGGTATTAACCCTGAATAATTGAATTAACAACTGGATATTTGTATTGTTTTGTATAACTATCAAAGGGATTACTGATGACAAATTACAATAAATAATTAGACGAAACAATCGCCAGTTAACTCATCTTCCGTTGCTATATCGAGATTAAGTATATGAAAATATGTCGCTATACATGACGGGTCGATAAACTCGGTGAAAGTCACTGTCTCGCGTGGGGCACCATGGCTCCATTCTCCTGCGGCTTCTACCATTACTCCAACTGTCACCTTCATGCCGTCAGGTCGTATTGATGTATCTATTTCCGGTTCACCTATTGTAGTTGGGTCAATAACTACCCTATGAAAATCTGTATATTTTTCAAGCAATTCAGCGTTTTGATCAGTGCCAAGACAAAATAAAACCGGACCACGCATTAATGCTACTTTTCCTTCCTGTAGTTGATGTCCTTTTACAAAACGCCATGACATCGGCATATCAAGTATAACGGTGTCGCCATCTTTCCAAACACGATTTATGTCGTATGAAGTTATGTCGGCTGATAAGACTGTAGAATTTTCTCCATTCACCGATATTTCTGCATTGTTGCACCATCGTGGAATTCTTAATTTCATTGTAAAAGCTGAATCTTTTTCCATGTTAACAATAAATTTAACTAATCCAGAGTTTGGATAATCTGTTTCCTGGGTGATAGTCGCATAAGTATCTGAACCAATTAATAATTTTACCTTTGATGCAGTAAACAGGTTCACAGCTATAACATTGTCTGAACACCGGTAATATACTTTCTGTGGCAATTCTCCAATTATTCGGCGAAAATTGCCGGGGCAGCAGAAACCATCCTGATTAAAATAATCTCGTTTTCCTGTCAATGGGGTAAAATACCGTATCTTTCTCCCCACTGGATCCTGGGCAGCGAATAGCGCGTTATAAATAGTACGCTCGATTATATCGCCATACCGCAAATCACCATCAAGGCGCATCAGGCTATCCAGCCATCGCAACAGATAAGCAGTAACGCATGCTTCCCCAATAGGCCCCGCTCCATTTTGAGTATAAGAGAAATATTCACCATCTGACGCGGAACCTGCCACATTTAACCCGCCACCTTTCCGCAGTAATTCTTTTCGCATGAATTGCGACATCTCCAACAATGATATCTCTTTATCATGACGATAAAGTTCTGTCTGGGCATAACAACGGGCGATCATCACATATACATGGGCTGGCCGGGTGTCAAATGTTTGTTTCCATGTTCGCAATGACGCACATTTAATTTCACCGGTATCATTGCCATGGCGAATATCAGCCGCGAAGTTCAAATAACGTTCATCACCGGTGCATCTGTAAAGAGTTATAAATGCTTCAGGCAACCCGGCAGTACATATCTCTTCTGGTTTTTCATCTTTTGAAAATGTTTCAATCACATAATCGCCTATCTCACGGGCATATTGCAGTACCTTCTCATCACCGGTTACCATCCAGTATCTGGTAAGTCCAAGGATAAGATATTCCTGATCATGCAATACCCAATTGTGGTGATTTTGATGCCGGTCTGGTTCCGGTTTAAATGTGCCGATGTATCCGTCAGCATCACGACTCTTCATGATTCCGTCTATCAGCAGAGATGTTCTTTCAGCTACTTTTGAATCATCAGTATATTCAGAAAACAGACTACCCGCGTCTATCACCTTGCCGATACCAACATAATGAAAACCGTCAGTAAATGGCCGTTCATAAAACGGTTCAATAAAGTCATGGTCAATATCAATTGCCATGTAATTTTTATATATCAGGTTATCAATTCGTCGGCCAATTTCACCAGACAATTCTGCCTGATTAAGAGTAATAGGCTGTAATTTATCAGCAGATTTACCATTGTAAGCATTAATATTTGATTTCATTGTATTTTCTCCGTTCTGGACAAGTCTAATTAATCCAGATAATTTCTGTTGCCTCGTTACCTATCATACCACTTACTGTTATACCTGCGTCCATTAATTCTGCACCGGTCAGGATGCAATTCAATTCAATTCTATCCTGAAATGTCAGGCTATATTTTTCATCACGGACAAGGCCTTTCAATTTAATTGTTTTACTGTCACCATCAACTGCTTCTTCTGATGGTTTAAAAATAAATACTGAACCTTTATTCAATGCAGTATTGAAATATTCCAGACCGTCCCAATTGATGCCATCTGCCATGGGAAGAATATGGTATACATTCGCTCCCCTTAAAATTGGTCTTTGCTTAGTCTTATATAGTGCGATGTGCTCACGATATATCGGATTATCTACCGCCCATGTCAAGATAGAACCCAGCATATCTGTCCGCAACTGATACGACGTTTCCGCCGGGCCAAGGTCGGATTTCAACTGAACTGCATTAATCGCAAAAGAGTTAGAGTAGTATGTAGATCTGGTTAATACCGGGTTCTGGTCAGCATCGTTCATGGTGCAAAATGTCATTCTGCGGCATATCGCAAAACCTTTATATTTGCCGCCATTACAACAATTCTCGTATCGGTATCCTGGACGGTTGTTAATTAGATAATCCTGTATGTACAGGAAATTTGTTACCCCGTTATAACTTTGCGGCATCGGTTCTTTCGGGGCAGTATACAGGTCTGTCCGCCAGATATCAAACCATCCTTCATCATAACGTTTCAGCACTGCCGCCAATTCAGCATCACGTCCGGCAATAGTGGTTAGATCACAATCATGATACGTTCCACCCATATACAGCGAAGCTTTCAGTCCTGCCTTATGTGCCTTTTTCGCAAAGTCAAAACCTTCCGGCCATGATTCGGGGTGAAACTGCCAATCCCGGTCAGTATACCAGCAACTGCCGGTACCATCCCAAAAGTCCATTTTTACCAATTCAACGCCGGTTGCCGCCAACATATCATAAGCAGATTGTGGCGTTTCTCCTGTTATGCTGGCACAACCATTTCCACCCAAAATTTGCATACATACTTCTGTCCATGGTTCGTCTGTATTTTCATACAAACTTCGGGTAATTTTATGGTTCCAAAACCACTCCTTAAACCTGTTGCTGCCATCGTCAATATCACCCAGATAAGTTCCATAATACACACTCGGTATAACGAGTATTTTGTTATCATCTATGGTAATTTCTTCATCAATCGGGTTTGCGGTAACGACTATCTCCTGTGGGTCAGTTCCGGTTGTTACTTTAAAGCCGCCAAGTTCCCATTCATAACCGATATACAACCCATGTGTAGCATCAACATCCAGCATGACAAATGGCATCATTTTACTGTCAGTAACTATATGACAATCTGTTGATAATAACTCACTGAATACTTTGCCATTTCCGATATCTGTTTTTTCAAAATAATGTAAAATTGCAGGTATATTTGTTTTTAGCTGTAAATTTGCTGCTGGCATATTGGCATCAAAAATGAGTTCTTCACCAGATATATTTTTAATTAAAACCCAGTTTTCCACAGGTCCTGCACCCGGTCTTGCCAACCAGATTGATTTTAATTCAAGTTTTGGTTTTGTGCTGATAAAGGTTAATTCGAGTTTAGTGCCATCGGTAGTATCAATAATAGATTCCTGAAATTTCCAATCAGGCACTATTCCGGATACTGAGTATAATAATGGAACAACCTGGCCACCATTAACCCATTCACTGTTCATTTTATGATTTTTTAAAGACAGAATATAAATACAGTCGTTTTTTACTGCTAATTCCACAACTGTGTCATCTGTGAATAGAAATTCTTTAATGTTAAAATTATCTGAAATTGTCATTTAATTTTCCTTTATTAGAACATATATCAGTAATCGAATGCAAGAATATTATCAGTATTTAGCTAATGATTGTCTATGCATTTATTGCTTTGACTGCGCATTTTATGCTTTTTATATTTTAAAATGCTATAATATCTTCATGTTGCCAATAACAGATATCGACATTAACATATTTACAGAGTCAGATGCTTTTCGCACTTTTTCTAATATCATGGTTAACCTTACCGGTCTGGCGATTTCATTATATACACCGGATGGTAGTCATATACGCCAGTATGCGGTAACTATAAATAAAAATCCGCTTTGTACATTAATTCGCGCCAATAGTGCTGGTCTGACATGTTGTCATGATAGTGAAAAGAAAAGATTTTCTGAAGTTGCTGTGTCACGTCAGGCAATATGTAATAACTGTCATGCCGGATTTGTAGAAATTGCTATTCCGGTGACACATCGCGGTAAAGTGATTGTCATTATATCCAGTGGTCAGATACTGCCCATACCGCCATCTGATGAAGGTTTGAAGCAATTTTTGCCTTTGTGCGCGAAGTTTAATATCTCTCAGGAAGATTTGCGGGATGCCTATTATAAGTGTGTATATATGAATGAAGATAAAATAAATGCCGCTATACAGTTAATGACATTTTTTGCGGAACACTTATGTACGATGACGCAAAAAATTATTGATGCGGAAACAGAAGATTCTGCTGCGATAATAGTTTCTGCAAGAAAATATATACATGACCATATCTCAGAAGAAATAAGCCTACCGGATACAGCTAAACAAATTAATCGTTCCCCCGGATATCTGAGCAGAAATTTCGAACGTATTACCGGAGAGACATTTACCGCGTATGTTCAGCAGGTACGTATTGAAAATGTACAGCATCTATTATTGCATTCAACGATGTCTATTACCGATATAGCATTCAAATGTGGGTTCAGCAGTATTAGTCAGTTTAACCGCACATTTCGCAAATATAACGACTGCACACCGCGCAAGTTTCGTATGAAGTATCAGCAATGATTCCCGAATTCCACCGCAGTTTCAACTATAGAAATGATATCTTGCAATGAAATTTTATCTATAATACACAGGATTTAATGCTATATCAACAGTTTTTATTTACTATTACGACTTGTTGAATTTCTCACTATCAATTCTGTAGGTAAGGCATAATGCAGTTCTGATTTGTGGTTTTTATTTGCACATTCTATTACCAATTGGGCGGCGTGCTTGCCAATGTCTACTAAAGGAAGTCGTATTGAAGTAAGTAGATTTTTTCCACTGGTGTCTAAATATGGGTCAGTATCATCAAAGCCGATAATACTGTAATCTTCCGGTATTTTATACCCTGCATCCTGTAAAGTATGCCATATATGTAATGCTCCAGCATCATTTAAGGCACAAATTGCTGTGATTTCAGGATGTTCGCGTAAATATTGAAGAAAACTTGCCTGAGCAAAGCGTTCTTCATGACTCTGCGTTATTTCTTGTTCAACGTTTATCTTATCATAAGGATATGGGCTAAGCCACTCATGAATGAATGGCAATCCATACAAACAGGTATCAGCATCAATTCCGTATTCTGCAAACGCCTGACACATACCAGCGAGTCGCTTTTGTGATTGTTTCTCCGTTATTTCATAATAGTAATAAAGAATATGGCGATGTCCCAATTCAAGCAAATGACTCGCAGCTTTATAGGCTCCCTGTTGATAATCAGCAAAAACTGACGGAAAACCTTCAA
>CAZNLA010000308.1:0-6556 GCA_964573385.1 uncultured bacterium | reverse complement strand
CGAGATGGCGTATTCGATGGTGGTCGTTCCGCCATCGCGTACCTGGCGACCGGCAACATTTGCGCTGCTGCGGCAGTTTGTACAAAACGGCGGGAAGGTGATTTTCGTCGGAGAAACGCCAACCGAGGTGGATACTGACCCCAATGCCGCCGGGTGGCGTGCGCTGGTCACACAGGCTGCAGTCGTGCCGGCGGCTCGCGTGCAAATTCAGCAGGCGATGTATTCTCTCGTGCCGGCGGCTTTCCGACTGGTCACTGCGGATGGATTAGCGCCGACCCGCACCTTCACGCATCACCGCGTAGATAGCGAGCAACAGTTCTTCTTTATCGTCAATTCAGACCTTCATCGTGCGCAGGACTATCTATTTACCACGCAGAACGCGGCCGGAAAACAATTGGCGGTATGGCACCCCATCGATGGCACACGGCAAGCGCTGCGGACTGTCTTGATAGACGGTGGCCAGCAGTATCGATTTACTTTGCCGGGTGCCGGTTCTATTCTGCTGGTTCTGGGTGCCGACGCGGCGGGTGACGCGCCGCTTGCTGATGCCATGCCAGACCTTGCCGCCGGCACCGTGATGCGCCTGCCCGACGATTGGCGTTATGAACGTTCTGATGGCAATGTTCTGGTGCTGGACCGCTTATCCGCTTCAGTTGATGGTGGCGCAACCTGGCTGGGGCCTGATCTTGAATTCCGCATGCGCCGCTGGTTGGCGGACTATTTTGGAATCACGGATTCACTCGTCTGGCAACCGTGGGCGGTTGTGAAATCCGGCGTGTTTGACCACAAAGGCGGCGATGTTATACTGCGATATCAATTCAACAACGCCGCGCGCAAAACCGGCCGCGTCTCGCTGGTAATTGAAGATTTGACGAAGGGTAATATCAGCGTAAACGGTACCCCTGTCGATATCTCCACCGCTGACTGGCAATGGGATAAAGGTTTTGGAAAGATTGACATTACTGACCAGATAATTGCCGGAATTAACGACATACAATACCGAACCGACTACAATTTCCTCACCGAAATAGAACAAGCCTATCTGGTTGGTGATTTTGGCGTAAAGTTATGCAACCCATATGCCGGGGAAATCTGCGACGAACCGGCGGAAATCCGCACCGGGTCGCTGGTCGGCCAGATGCACCCGTTTTATTCCGGCAAGATTGTTTACCGAACGGTATTCACCGCTGCGCAGACAAGTCATTTGCGATACTTTTTGCGCCTCTGCCGACCATCGGGAATTTTGTACCATGTGCGGGTAAATGGACGTGCGGCGAACAGCATCTACTGGCAGCCATTTGTCACCGAGTTGACTTCGGCTATTTGCGCCGGAGAAAACACCCTGGAAATCGAAGTAGTAACCAGTTGTCAGAACACGCTGGGCCCGCTGCACGAACGTGAAGGCGACGACTTTATCTCAAGTCCATATGCCTTTGAAGGCGAAGATGCAATTCGAGAAGAATTCAGCCTCTTCGACTACGGTCTCCTCGACGGCGCGGAAATAGTTGTTATTTGAGCAGTTAGTTCCACTAAAAAATATTTTCTGGTTTTATAATTGTAGGGGCAATCCCCATGGGTTGCCCCAAAGGATTGAGATTCAAGTTCGCCTTAGGATTATTAATTTTTCATATTCTCGACTGCAGAGCGGTCATATATTTATAGAAAAGGTTGCAAAAATAGATTTTCGACCCTGGAGTGGGTCGTTGTCGACTTTAAAAAATAAGCCGTTGTATTTCGGGTGATTTTTAGTGATGAAACAATAGATTATTACTATCTGATTACAGGATTATGGGAGGATATTGTTTGATAAAATTGATAAAAATGTTAGAAAATGAGTAAGTTTGTGGTTAGAGAAGATTGATATTTGCTTAGTAACCTTCGCAATTCTCTCTACCTGTTAAATAAGAAATCCGGCAAAAAATTGCACATTTTTACGTTTTTGAAAAAAGAGATAGAGTTTTCTCTTCTCTCTCTATTTTCTCTCCTTACAAATAAGTATGTCTTGGTAATCACTCTTACCCTAACCCAAATAAATTGGATAAGTTTTCTGTTTTCAGACGTGGTCACTTCGACAAGCTCAGTGACCGGTAGAAATTACGGTCACTGAGCTTGTCGAAGTGACCATTATAAAAGTTCAGCCTAAAATCCTGATTTTTTTTGTGCTGATTTGTTTGCTAACGGCCTAAACTCTTTGCATTTGCCGGCGTTTTTTTTATTGTAGGGAACTGGTTATTTCACTGTTATTAATTGATGTATAATCTTAAAACAAAAGATTGGAAATATTAGATTTTTTTAAGTAGTATGTCACCGAGTTTTTTTTGGGTTGTGCTGATTGTATCATTTCACAATAAAATGGAACATTTCGCTATCTATGCCAGTCTATATCATGAATGCCTGTTAGGAAGGATATCTTTACCATGAATAAAAAAGTGATAATGAAAGTTACTTTGTTGATATTAGGGATTGCGTTGGGTGCTGTTTCACTGCTTCACATCAGGGGCATAGTTGCTGAACCTGATACCATGGTTCATGATGTGGCATCTCCACCGGTATCGAAAGACATGGTGTTGCGTCCATTATGGACACTGAAGTTCGGACATGACACATCTGCTGGTTCAATTTTTACTGACAATGGATATTTGTATGTTGGGGCGGGGGTTGCAACCGGGGGGATATCCAAGGTACGGTTGAATGACGGGCATGTAATGTGGTCACAAAAGTGCGATGCATATCAGCCTTCATACCCCGTTTCAAATGGTAAGGTTGTCATTGTGGGGAAATATTATGACTATAAAATTATCGGCCTGGATAATATGACAGGGAAACAATTATGGTCAGTTCCGACGAAGGTAGAAAATAAGTCTGCAGCGTGTTTTGATGATAAGTTAGCGTATATCGGTTCATATGATACCAACCTGTATGCTATAAAATGGAAAACCGGTGATATACGTTGGAAAAGAAAACTGGGCGATATGATTTGGTCGACTCCGGTTATTTCAAAAAACTTACTAATTGTCGGTTGTTATGACGGGTATCTGTATTTTATTGATAAGGTGACTGGAAATGTTGTACGTAAAGTTGATTGTGGTGGGGTAATTCGCGCTAATCCGGTACTGGTTAATAATTTAGCCTTTATTGCGGTGGGAAAGAAAACCTTTCGTAAAGAAAAGGCCGCCGGCAGAAACCTGACATTTCATGAGCAGGAAGTCATCGGGACAGAACGCACGCGTATGCTGATAATCGATGTGATCACCGGACGGATTGTATCATCAATTACAACACAAAACCGATTCAGTGAACATGTCATCACGGATGGCGAACAGGCTTACTTTTTCGACCGCAGCAGTCTTTATTGTTATAATACAAAGCAACGAAAGATAATATGGTCGGTGGCAGTTCCTTCGAATTTTATGCCATTCCCTATATTAACCGGCAATGCAGTGGCACTACCTTTTAGTTATCTTGGAATGGATTGTATGAAAACTCTCGAGAGGAAAGTTGATTTACCGATAATCCATCTCAACCGGCAGAACGGAAAGATAATTCAAAAGCAAAAAACGGGTGGGGTTAGTATGAATAGTACGCTCATTCTTCAACTCGGTAAGATGATTATAACTCCGGACTCACGTGTGCAAGCTTTTAGTTTGGATTAACATTATCTCTATCGCTTAATGTCACTTTAACAGGCTAATTTACTTTTTTATCAGGTTTTACCAAAAGCGAACGACCTGCTTATGTGAAAATATCTGCATTAATCACTTTTCTTCCATATCTATCTCAAACTCAGGATAAAATGTTTCAAGGCAGTTAGGGCAAATGCCATGACTGAATTCCGCTTCGGTATGGTCGCGCACGTAAATATCAACCTGGTTCCAGTATCCCTGGTCATCACGTATCTTTTTGCAATGCGAGCATATCGGGACTATACCACGCAGAGTTCGCACGTCATTTAACGCGTTTTTCAATTCTTCTTCAACTTTCTTTCGTTCAGTGATATCAATATGGGTGCCATACATCATTAATGGTTTGCCTTCCGGTGTTTTAGTGATTACACGACCACGGTCACTAACCCAAACCCAATGGCCATCTTTATGTTTCATGCGGCATTCGACATAATAAAAAGGTATTTCACCGGTAAAATGTTTTGTTAACATTTGCATTGATTTTTCTAAATCTTCCGGATGAGCCAGTTTTGTCCATGTATCAATACAAATAGGTGATAATTAATTTAGCGTGTAACCAATAATCTGTGCCCATCGTTCATTAAATACTGTATCTCCGGTTTGAACATTCCATTCCCATGTACCGGCATTAGTACCTTCAATGATATTTTCTAACCTATTATACGCATCCATTAATTTTGCTTTTATAATTTTTCGTTCAGTGATATCACTGACGCTTCCAATTAATGCTAAAGGTGTATCATTATTATCTTTTATTACAGTAAATTTGTCATGCAACCATCGATAATTCCCACTTTTATGTTTGAATCTATATTCTATCTGATATGTCGTTTTTATTTTGTTGTTAATAATGTCATTTATAACGCTATTAACTTCATTTATATCATCCGGATGCATCATATTAGTTACTTCATCAATAGTCATATCACCCATTTCTGCCGGAGTGTACCCGGTAATGGTAGCGAAAACAGGGCTTAAATATTCGTAATTACCATTTTTAAAAGTGCGTTTGTATGACGCGTCGATTGAATTTTCCAATACTTCGCGCAGTCTGGTTTCGCTTTCATGCAATGCGTCTGCTATCTGTTGTCGTTCGGTAATATCGCGTGTCGACACCAGTAACACCTTGTTTTCGTTTAATAAAATATTTCTGGCAGTTATTTCTACCGGAAATAAAGTACCATCTTTTCTTTTGTGATATCTTAATGATATATTCTTTATGGAATTATCTGGCAGTTCACTTGCTTCAGTGGTAAGTTTTTTTGTAATATTTGGTTCAGCTGATAAATCCATACTCTTTTTTGTCAGTATTTCATCATGGTTGTATCCATACATTTCCAATGCACATTTATTCGCTTCAATTATCATTCCGGTTGTTGTGTTAATTATAAATAACGCGTCAGTTGCCGATTCAAATAACTGTTTATACATTTCCTGACTTTCCATTAATGCCTTTTGAGTTTTTTTGCGTTCTGTAATGTCACGACTAATGCCAAACAATGCAGATTTACCACCCCATATTCCTATTGATACATGGGTTTCAACCGGTATTAACTTACCGTCTTTAGTTATTAGTGGTATAGGGCAATAATCGCGTTTCCCACTTAACATTTCGCTAATAATCTCACCTGCTTCTGTCCGGCGTTCATGCGGGTGAATTTCCATTACATTTAATCCGATAATCTCGTCAGTGGTATAACCAAGTTTTTTACATGCTATTGAATTAGTTTGCAGAATAGTTCCTTCATCGTTAAGTACGAATAATAAATCTGTTACCGTATCAAATAGCGTTTGCAGATTTTCTCTGCTTTCGCGCAGTGCTTCATTATAATTTACCCTTATTATACTACTGCCAATTTGTTGGGCAATTGTCTCTAATACGTTACGGGTGCTTAATAATATTTCGTTGTGACTGTGAGACGCGAAGTTTAATACAGCAAGTAATTCACCTTCAAAAATTACCGGGATTATTGCGATGGCGTGTAAATCATCGTTATTATTTAATAATCCGGTTTTAGCTTTTATATTTTTATAACTGTCATAAATAATCTTGCCTTCACGTGCCATTCTTGCCTGTTGGGTATTAGCGGAAAAATATTTTTTTTCTTTAACAAATTGTGGTGATAATCCATGGTGGACTATAAGGTCTAATCCTCCATCCTGATCAGCAATATAAATCCCACCGCAGTCAATACCATCAAGGCGCATTACCGCCTTTAGAACCTGTTTAAATACTAAATCGATATCATTACACGAACTTAACGCAAGGCTTAAGTCATGCTGAATTTGTAATGCATTTTCTGATTGCTGTTGTTTTGTTACATTATCTATAATATTTTTGTTTGTTGCTGAAATATTTAATAATATTGTTCGCATTTCATCTGCAGACATTTTATTGATATCTTCAGGTAGATGCAGGAATCCTAAACCTGTATCAGGCACATTGCTATACAGACCAGATGAACGGGGGGTTAATTTCTTTCGCATTATTTTCTCCGGACATACCCATCCATCGTGGCTTTATTGGGTTTAAACAATTTACTATGCGCAAAACCTATGCCCATATTAAAAATATCAATCATTTATTTAAATAACAACAGGACTTTCGCTTAAGGTCACTTCGACAGGCTCAGTGACCGGTCGCTGAGCCTGTCGAAGCGACCTTAAGCATATTTTTCTTTAAAAGCAAAGTCCTGTAACAAAAATCCATGTAAGTTTGCGAGGCAACCGAGGTGTTACAAATCGTTGTGTATTGTTTTGTAACATTGTACAGGTGTTAAAACGATGTTGTCAATAGAATTTATTGATTTTATTAATAAATTTGTAAGTATTCGGTAAACCCCATCTTTCTAATTCATTTATGCCCATCATTT
>CAZNLA010000307.1:0-6580 GCA_964573385.1 uncultured bacterium | reverse complement strand
CACCCAGGCAGTAAGATACCAGATTGTGGTAATGTATATGATCTGCGCCGCCGCATCATTCACCGCCGCCATTGCTGTAATTATGGCGCAAAAAAAGATTTTTACCCCGTGGATGAGTTTGGAATATTAGGGGTTAGGTATTAGGTTTTAGGGGTTAGGTATTAGGTTACTTAATACTCGAAATCGAATCGATTTCAACCGATTTCGACCGGTTGCAACCGATTTCTGCCGATTTTAATATATCTTAACCACGGATTGGCGACATTATTAGCAACCAAATCCGCACAAAAAAGTCAGAATTTTAGGCGGAACTTTTATAATGGTCACTTTGACAAGCTCAGTGACCGTAATTTCTACCGGTCACTGAGCTTGTTGAAGTGACCACATCTGAAAACTGAAAACTATACAATGGTAATAAAATATGAGCATTTATCTTGAAATTTTGGATGAGACTTTGCGTGCGGGGTGGAAAATGTTGCCGGAAAATTTATTGCAAAAACATCTGCAATTTATTATTGAGCAACAACAACCGGATGGCGGATTTGCCGGCAGGGCAGGTGGCAGTGACACGTATTACACCGACTTCGCATTGCGGGTAATCACCATCATTTCACCGGATAATCCATCTATAGCGTTAACAAAAAACTACATTAATAACCTGACAACAATGCCAACTGATGTTATTGACATATTTAATCGCACAAATATATATCGATTACTTCAAGAAACACCGATTATCAATGAAGATATTTTTATCCGTCAAAAATGTAATGGTGGAATGGCAAGACCTGGTGAATATACCGTTAGCGCTTATACAACATTTCTGGGTGAATTAACTCAACAAATCGCGGAGAAAAATATCTTCACTTATTCAACAGACGCAATATTACAATTAAAATGTAGTGATAACGGTTTTTCTGATACTTACGGTGAAAATATTGGACAAACAAATTCAACCGCCGCCGCCACTGCATTGTTAACCATGGCAGGTGGTAATGTATCTGATGAGACATTATCATTTTTAGCGGGTATGCAGACATCTGCCGGGGGTATAGGCGCTTATTCCCTTGCAGATGCAGACTTGTTGTCTACCTTCACCGCCATGATGACGTTATTACAAAGTAACGCGTTAGACAAAATAAATATGGCAATGATAGCCAGATTTACCGCTACATGCGCCGAAGCAACCGGTGGTTTTGCCGCCTGCCCGGATGATTCACCCGATGTTGAATATACTTATTATGGCTTGGCAATATTGGCACTGCTAAAGGGATTAATGGGTTGAAACTTTTTTGCCAGCCAGTATAATTTGCTTTTATGAACAGGACTTTCGTTTTTTTAGCAGAAATCTGCATGAAAGTGGTCGCTTCGACAGGCTCAGCGACCGGTCACTGAGCCTGTCGAAGTGACCTTAAGCAAAGTCCTGTTAGAAAATAATTTATTGAGGTAAGAAGATGAATTATGCTAAAGCGTTAGAATTTGCAACCAGAAAACATGGTGGCCAATTTAGAAAAGAAGGTACCGAATATATCACCCATCCTATTGCTGTGTCACAGATTCTCAAAGACCTTGGTTATGGTGTTGAATATCAAATCACCGGATTATTCCATGATTTACTAGAAGATACGGATGCCACAGAAGAAGAGATTTTATCATTATCAAACGAAGATGTATTAAAAGCAGTCAAACTTCTCACCAAGCAAGACGGATATATAATGAAGGATTATATAGCTGACATCAGCAATAATAAACTTGCCATTTCTGTCAAATTAGCGGATAGATTACATAATTTACGTTCTGCCGGTGCAGCTGATGAGAAATTTATAAAAAAATATATTGATGAAACAACAAATTATTACCTTGATCTTGCAGAAGGTACAGAATTTGAAGGTGACATCATCTGGAATTTAGGACGGCTTGAAGCGAAATTAGTTAATACGAATATTGTCCCCGGGGTCAAGATTTATTTATATGATGAAGATATTATTTATGCTGACCTTAAACTGATATTTAATATATCCAGAATAAATTGTGAACGCTACAATTGGCTTATTACAGGAATAAAACTTGATGTTATCACTTGTGATCTATTCAAAAAATCTACTGGTGATTATTATATCGATGGGGAAAAATTAAAAAAATCAATAAATAATGCCAGTCAAAAAATAAATTCAGGAATATTATCCGCAATCCCTACCGATTGCCGGTTAAATAAAGAAGAATTGTTAGCGATTAATTTGCCGGATACAGAATCAATAGATCTGTTTTATCCGGAAGTTGTTATGCAACATCCATTAGCAGAGATTGAAATTGTATATTTTGACAATAGCTTTGTCATAATTAAATCAATTCACCAGCATATAATTGATGACATCTTAAACAATATCCCTTCCGCACAGGATTTATGTACTGCAAATTTAGAGTTATTATAATAATTCATACCGGATTTTTCTTTCAGGTCAATTCGACATAAACAACGACAATTAAAAATAATCTCTGTTAAAGCTAAAGTCCTGATAAAGATTTTATATTTTTTGGAACGATATTATAAATATGGCAAGGACAATACCATTATAAATTGATATACTAAAGAAAAAGTTATTGCAATTAAGGAACTTAGAAATGAGCAAAGGCAAAAGTAAAGGTAACAAAAGTTTCCCAAAGTCCAACCACAGAAATATTGAACGCCCAAAACAATCGTCACCATCCCCACAGGTAACTCAACAGGATATATCATTCTGGAAATCACTAATGGAATATAACGCCATGGATTCCAGATTAAGAATAAATAAACTTATTGAATTAGGAATGAATATTGAAGATAATGAAGTATTGCGGGTTTTAACAAAAAGCCATTTTGTTATCCCGGGCATAACCCGGTGGGATTGCCAGAATTGCGGTGAATGTTGCCGATACGCCCAAAAAATCGCCACCTTTACCTACCAAAGTTGTGCTTTTCTTACCGATAAAAATATGTGCGCCAAACATGAAAATAGATATCTGGTATGTAAATGGTTCCCGTATTGGGTTTACTACGACCCAAAATTTGGCCCGTTGTTAACCATTAAACCTTATTGTTCCGGATATGGTAAAGGCGATTTAGTAGATTATAAAGCAACATTGGAAAAAATTATTGATTTATCAACACAAACTGAGATAGAAGACGACGGCGCATTTGTTATACATGAACTGCTTCATCTCCCGGGGGCAAAAGAATGGTCTTTCCCATCCAAGGAGAATGTTGATAAATTATTAAAACATTTATCAGAAAATGAAGCTAAAGCAGTGACAAACAACTCATACAATGCCGAACTGGTTGATGGTATAAACTACGCCCATCATTATACCTCAGGATTATTGGGGAATATTACAGACCCGCATTTAACCGTTGACAGGAATGGTATAATTACTGATGTAAATGACGCGTTTTGCAAACTCTGCAAAAAAGATGGAAAAAATCTGGTTAACATGCCATTATCATCACTCTTTGTAAACGTAATTGGGATAGCGACTGATATCCAAACATGTTTTTATCGGGGTAAAATTACTGCTGTACCACACCGGATAAAGTTACCGGACGAGTCTACATTGCCGGTGTTATTCAACGCGATGTCATATCGTGGTCGTCTGGATGGCCAGGTACATGGCAGTCTGATATGTATTAAAGAGATAACCAATATTATTTACACCGAACTTGTACAATCCAAAAATTATGCCCGTGGATTAATTGACGCCAGCCTTGACTCATTTATGGTCATAAATCAGGATGGTACATTGATGGATGTTAATCAGGCATTTATTAATATTACCGGTTACAGCAGAGAACAACTTATCGGTGATTATTTCAACAGACATTTCGTAAATCCGGAGAAAGCACAAACAGGCGTTGAGATAACATTTAAAAATGGACAGGTTAAAAACTTTGAACTTGATTTAAAAACAGCAAAGAATGAACTAATTCCAGTATCTTTCAACGCTTCCGTATTTGATAACCAGGAAGGGGTAGTTCAGGGAATATTTGCCGTGGCACGCGATATCCGCGATCATCGCAAAATAATGAAACAACTGGAAGACTCCATGAGTTACGCCCGTGGATTAATTGAAAGCAGCATCGACTTGATGGTAACTATCAGTTGTGATGGCGTAGTTACTGATGTTAACGAGGCCGCGGTGTTATTAACAGGATATTCACGGGAAAAGCTGATTAATTCAAAATTTCAAAAATATTTCACAGACCAGAAACGCGCCTTAAACGGTGTTGAAAAAGCGTTCAGTGAAGGTAAAGTTAAAGACTATCACCTGGAATTAATAAATATTAAATCAGAAAAAATTCCGGTTTCTTTTAATGCCAATGTTTACAAAAACAGCGAAGGTATTGTAATGGGGGTTTTTGCGATTGCCCGGGATTTGAGAAAATCAACTATATAAGCCAAATGTATTACGAGCATCATGTTCTTAAAAAACGGATTAATATAAGATGTTTTTAATCTCTATCATGACTTACTTAAAGAACAATAATATTTTTTATCCTTTTTGGACAAACTCTTTAACACATTTAATAAAAATAAGATTAAAAAAATAGAAATGGTGAATATTAGCACAATTTAACTATAAGACATATCTTTTCATTTATTCCTTCGCCTATTAATTCCATAGCCCACGGCAACGCCGCTGGGACTTGGTATCATCATAAAGATTACGCTCTGTAAGAGCAATATTCCTAAAACGAAGGAATTATGCTCTTACAGAGCGTTGGGATTTATTTATAAACTTACCCAGCGGCGTTGCCGTGGGCTATGGAATTAATATTATTAGGCCGTTAGCAACCAAATCCGCACAAAAAAAGTCAGGATTTTAGGCGGAACTTTTATAATGGTCACTTCGACAAGCTCAGTGACCGTAATTTCTACCGGTCACTGAGCTTGTCGAAGTGACCACATCTGAAAACTGAAAACTTGTCCAATTTATTTGGGTTAGGAATTAATGAACGTAAATAAACAATCAGAATCAGATATCTAGAATGTTATGGGCAGTGGGTGTTGTGTTGATGATATAAGGTTTTGCATTACACCTCTTCAATTTTTAATTTTTAATTTCAAATTTTTAATTCCACCCTTGCCCCTCTTGACAGCAAACAAATGTTTGCTTATAATAGGCGCATAACGAAATATTGAATTGGCCACGAGCCTCGCTTTTACCTGATTTTTCATTGGGTCACGCGGGGCTTTTTGCTTTGGGAGTTATTGATGTTTAAAAAAATTACTGAATATTTTACCAAGAGTCGCGGTGGCGGAATTGTGCTGGGCAGTGGCCGGGCGACATGGATGCCGGCACGGTATGACAGTTATGCGCGTGAAGGATATGCGCAAAATGTGTATGTATATGCCTGTGTAAAAAAGATTGCCACCGCCTGTGCCGGCATTCCCTGGCGGGTGATGCGCATTACCGTTGATGGAGCTGTGGAAGATGGTAATTGCCGTGCCGCACAGATAATTAACAACCCCCAACCCGGCGAGTCATGGACACGGTTGATTGAGGAAATGGTGACAATGCTGCTGATAAGCGGTAACGCGTATTTGCATGATGTAAAGCCGGGACATGAAATATACAGCCTGCAACCGGATAGGGTAGAGATTATCGCCGGTGACACCTTTTCGCCGGTTGCCGGTTACCGTTATCGCAATGGTGATGAAACATTTGAGTTCGCACCCCACGAGATTCTGCATTTGAAGTCGGTAAATCCGTTGGATAGTTGGATAGGTTTGCCAGCATTATCCGCGGCAGCACGCAGCGTGGACCAGAACAACGCCGGACGCACCTGGAATGTCGCGTTATTACAACAAAGCGCGCGTCCCAGCGGAATATTATCAACCAATGAATACCTTACCGACCGTCAGATTGATGATATGCGCAGAACACTGCGTGAAAGTTATAGCGGTGCCAACCACGCCGGAACCCCATTGGTATTACAGGGAGGATTGAAGTGGGAAAAGGTAAGCCTGACTCCCGATGACATGGCATGGCAGGAAGGCATGACCATGTCCGCGCGGGAGATTTGCATCGCTTTCGGTGTACCACCGGAGATGGTAGGTGATACCGGAGCTAAAACATATTCAAATTATCGTGAAGCCCGCCGGTCGTTTTATGTGGAAACAGTTTTACCATTAATGGATTGGATTTCTGATGAAATAACCCGTTGGCTGGGCAACAGTTTCGGGACAGAAAAATATATCTTCACATACCACCCCGACAAAATAGAAGCCCTGCAGGAAGACCGTGAGAAATTGTGGACAAGAACAATTGAAGCAGTTAACGCAGGTCTGATAAATAAAGATGAAGCCCGAAAAATGCTGGAGATAAGATGAGAAGTGAGGATTTTTGGCAGGTTGTAGGGTTAGCCACCCCGGCCTTCGGCTTTGAGATAGAAACTCCCTATTAACGGAATGCCGGGGACGGCATTCCCTACAATTCAGATAGGTTTTGCAATATTCATAGAGATTTAGGCTGTTAGCACCTCAATTCATATAAAAAAGTCAGGATTTTAGGCGGAACTTTTATAATGGTCACTTCGACAAGCTCA
>CAZNLA010000306.1:0-6610 GCA_964573385.1 uncultured bacterium | reverse complement strand
ACAGACATTTAATAATTACCTATAATGTTTCATTTTGCGTTAGAAACTTCATTATTCTAAAACCAAATCTTTCATTAATGACAATTACTTCACCTTTTGCCATCGGAGTGCCATTAACTAATAAATCAACTGGTTGACCTACTAATTTTTCTAATTCAACAACTGATCCGCGATGCAGTTTTAAAATTTCTTTAACAGGCATAACCGTTCTTCCCAATTCAACAGTAACAGTGACTTCAATCTCATTTAAAAACGAAATATCATGTTCTGCATTATCTCCTGCTAATTCTGCATTAAAATTATCACCAGAATTATTTGTCATTTATTCCCCCTTCACCGGGTATAATATTTCCATAGCCATAAATTCATCTTTAGTCACTGGACGTGCATGATAAAGCTTTATATCACCAATTCTTACTTCAGTAGGTTCATCAACCTTTGTTCCAAGGTTAATTACATCACCCGGAGACATCGATGATAATTCTCCCAATGAAATCTTAATATCAGGCAAGCAATTCCTTAATGTTATCGGCACCTTATTAAAATTTTGAGCAATTATTTCCTGAACCATTTCCTGACTCATTTCTATTCTATCTGTTTCATCCCATGATTCTTCGCGATTCAGCAACCTTTCAAAATCCAAATTTGATGCAGGTATGCAATACGTAGTCATCCCGGTAATATCCTGATATGTGATACTAAAAGAACAAACAACCATTCTGTCATCTGGCTGGGCAATTCTTGTTAGCACCGCATTTGTCATTACTTCACGCAATGCCGGATGCATAGGTACTAATGTTGTCCATGCACGTCCAAACTCACGTAATACCCGTCTGAAGAAATCTTCTAATAAACCCTTTTCTGTCAAGGAAAAATCACGTGGTGCTTCCATCACCTCACCTTTTCCCCCTAATCCTCTATCAATCAGATTCCAGGCTATATGTGGATTTAATTCTAATAATGCAGTACCTTCAATAGGTGCAAGATTTATTAATGCGAGTGCAGTAGTTTCTGGTACTTCGCGACAAAATTGTTTGAAGGTCATTTGGTCGGTAGATAATGGTTCAACAGATACACTAAATGAAAGATAGTTGCTCAATATTCCAACTAACGCACGTGCGAAAGAAGCGTTAATATTATCCAAAGCGCGTAAAAATTCACTTGGTATATTATCCGGACGTGCGAAATCATATAATTTCACCTCCGCATATTTTACTGCCCCACCCTTATCATGATGTTGAGCAGCTGCAAGGGTATTTAACAATACATTAATGTCAGATTGCTGCAGCATATTTTAACCTATTCCTAATTACCGGATTCGGTAAGAGATACGTTAATATCAATTTTGCCACAAATAGTATATATTGGAACCATTAAAGCTGGTGTCTGAGTACCTATCTCAACGTTTACACCACGAATAACAGTTGGTGGTGTTAAGTCACATTCAAACCCTGCATCATTTAGCAATGTAGTTGCATTTCCACTTATAATATTGCCTAATTCTGAAATAGCACTAACTGCCATTTCATCAAAAGCAACTAATGTGCTCATCATCATTGCAGACGCTATTTTGGTAGCGGTAACCTGAGACATACCAAAAATAACTTCACCTTTAATTGCACCATTAACCCCAACAACTATTGATACTTGCTGAGTTGTAAAAACTGATGAACGAACTGCCAGTTGGCCACGTTCAGCATCACCACCAACAAGTTGTTTTAAAACTTCTGTACCCGCCATAATAAACGGATTTATAAATTCAACTCTCACTAAAGCCTCCCCATTTCAGTTCAACCAGAATACTGTTTGATAATATCATATTTAGAAATCAACTTCAAGCATATACCATAGAGCCTGCATGGTCGATTTTAATACCTTTAGACGCAATATTTAATAAATTATTAATTTCCGGTGCTTTTACAGGTTTACTAAACAAATATCCCTGACACCCATAACATCCTAAACTTTCTAACAAAACTAACTGCTCATTAACTTCAACACCTTCAGCGATTACCCGTAACCCCAGAGATTTACCCATTGTAATAATTGCCGCAGCAATCGCCCGGTCATGAATATCAGCAGTAATTCCCCGAATAAATGACTGATCGATTTTCAACGTGTTTAATGGCAAAATTTTCAGATATGATAAAGATGAGTAACCTGTACCGAAATCATCCATCGACAACTGAATCCCCATATCACGAAATTCACGTAGCAAACCGACTGTATAATCAATATTTCTGACTACCACGCTCTCAGTAATTTCTAATTCCAGATACTCAGGATCTAATCCGGTTTCTGCCAACACTTTTTCTATAGAAATTTTAAGGTTCTCCTGATAAAATTGCCTTGCAGATAAATTAACCGCAATTGTCATTGGTGGATAACCATTTTTTTGCCAACTTGCATTTTGTGCACATGCCTGTTCTATGACCCACATCCCTATTGCATCAATCATGCCGGTTTCTTCCGCTATTGGTATAAACTTTGCCGGTGATATCTGACCTAATCCGGGATGTGACCATCGTAATAATGCTTCTGTTCCTACAACTTTACCCGATGATATTTCAATCTGTGGTTGGTAGTTCAACGTGAATTGCTGACGTGATAACGCATAACGAAGTTCATTTTCCAATGTCATCTTCTCTAATGCTTTTTCAGTCATTGTTGCAGAATAAAACTGAAAGTTGTTTCTGCCATATTCTTTAGCCTGGTAAAGAGCAGTATCTGCATTTTGTAATAATGTTTTTGGATCATGCCCATCTTCAGGGAACATAGCTATGCCTATGCTACAACCAATATGTAACTCTTTATCTTCCAAATAATATGGCATATTTACTGCTGCCAGTAATGATCGCGCTACTTCTGAGGCATCTTCCGGCATTCGGATATCAGGCAATAGCATAGTAAACTCGTCACCACCCAACCTTGCGACAGTATCTTCTGATCTTAATCTCATTCGTAAACGTCTTGAAACTTCTTTTAACAGTAAATCACCAATTGGGTGTCCCAAAGTATCATTAATTACTTTGAATCTATCCAAATCCAAGAACATTACTGCCATTTTCCTATGATTCCGCTTTGCTGAGGCAAGTGCGTGAGTAAGCCGGTCCTGATATAATATACGGTTAGGTAAATCTGTTAAATGGTCATGGAAAGCCTGATGTCTGATGATTTCTTCAGCGCGTTTTCGCTCTGTTACATCCATCATTATTCCCTGCAAATGCGTAATTACACCTTTGCCTCCGGTTACTACACTCAACAAATCAAATCCATCGGTGTCATGACGTATCCAGATATGATTTTCAACCCACCTTAAATTACCATTTTTAGTTTTAATTTTGTGGGTAATAATAAAATCATTTTCATCTGTACTGGAATGCAGAATAATTTCAGCTTTAACCAGTTCCAGGTCATCATCTGGAATTAAACTGTATAATGTTGTTTTATTATCTATTATTTCCTGTATTGAATACCCAAACTGTTCAATAGACTGCGAGACAAACTCAAAAGGATAATCTTGTCCGTTACTCCATAAACAAACAACAACCGGACTGCGATTAATAATTTCTTCTAATTCTTTTCTTTTCCTTAATGCATCACGTAACGCAGATTCGATTCGCTTTCGTTCTACTATCTCAGATTGTAACTCAAATGTTTTAACATTTAATTGTTCTAAATATTTATTGCTGGTTAAAGCAACGGCAACTAATTCAGCAATTTTTGCTAATAATAATAATAATTCGTTGTTAATTTCACGTTGTTTATTATCATATAACTCATAAAATCCAAAAACTTCATCCTGATATATTAATGGAACTACTACCATGGATCTTACTCCATGGTAATATAACATTTTCATTAATCCACTTTCTTCGTTGACTGTTATGTTAAAATATAAAACATGTGGATCAAGTTTATCCTCATCAACAACACATAAATCATCAAGAGTAGCAACCCGTGGATATTCCTCCGCAACATTATATGCGGAAAATACCGCCACCGAGTTATCTTCTGCCAGCATTTCATGCACCACACCAAACTCATACTCAAGACCCATACATAGTATCTGCATAATCTGTCTGGCATAATCTTTCGGTGACGCCAGAATATCTAATTCCAGGATCGCATCAAGAATATGCTGCATTGTTTATTAACCAGCTTTACGATAAAATTCGTTTTACGACGTCAAGTATTTTATCTGGGGTAAACGGTTTAACGATATACTCCCGGGCACCGATTTCAATAGCTTCCCGCACCTTGCTTTCCTGACCTAAAGCAGAGCACATAACCACACAAGCACCAGAATCAAATGCCATGATATCTGTTAATGCCCCTATACCATCTTTTTGTGGCATAGTTATATCCATGAAAACCATTTCAGGCTTCACAGCTTTATAATTTTCAACAGCGGCAACACCATTATCCGCCTCTGCAACTACTTCATGTCCACCACTAACAAGAATTTTCTTGAGAGTCGCGCGCATAAACATTGCGTCATCTACGATCATTATTCGTGCCATATTCCACGCTCCATATTTATTATATCCGTTTATAGAAAAACGGACGATTAGACTGCAAACCGATATCAGCAGAGTTTACAATTCTTTCAGTACTGCCTACTAGCAAATATCCACCGGGACGTACAGCACCGGCGAATCTATCAAATAAAACTTTTTTTGCTTCATCATTAAAATATATAACTACATTACGGCAAAGAATCAAATCAGCATCAACAGGAAACTTGCTTTTCAATAAGTCATGCTGTTCAAAGGTAACGCCTCTTTTTATTTCTGATTTTAATAAATATTTATCATTTTGTAAGGTAAAATATTTATCTTTATCTTTGTCGCTAATATTTTTAAGATCATCCGCTATATATATACCCTCGCGGGCTTTATTTAAGATAGTGTTATCAATATCAGTTGCCCATATTTTATGGTTAACTCCGGGGGTTAATTCATTCATTATTATTCGCAAAGAATATGGTTCTGCACCATAAGAACATCCGGCACTCCAGATAAACAATCTGCTTTTCTGCTTTAACAGTTCAGGAATAATAATCTTACGCAATTCATCAAATTTATCCGGATTACGAAAAAACTCTGATACATTAATGGTAATGTGATCCAAAAATTTTCTTAGTGATTGAGTATCTTTATTAATAATCTTCCATAAATCAGCTAATGCCTGTACTTGATTTCTATCAGCATATGCCCGGATACGTCGCTCCATTTGTCCTTGTTTGTATTGCATCAAATCAAGACCAGCAACTTTACGAATATTATCGCAAAAGCATCTGTACTCCAAATCCAATTCCGGTGATTTTTCTACTACCATTTTTTAGTCTCCTGCCCACTATTTTTCACCCATGATGTTATAGAATTAGCCATCTCATTTAATAACACCGTTTTGTCTGACATATTTGCTTCAACTACTGACCGTGGCATACCATACACAACACAACTTGCCTCATCCTGAACATATATAGTACCACCCAGTTCTTTAATCATGCTACTGCCATATGTTCCATCACGCCCCATTCCGGTTAATACTACACCAAGGCAATTACGACCGAAAATTTCCGCCACATCTTCAAACATCGGATCAACTGCCGGACGAACACCTAAGATAGGAGGGTCATTTGTAAGATAAACCTTTTTCTCTTTGTTAATATGCAAATGAAATCCACCGGGTGCGATAAGGACCAGTCCATTTTCCAAGCTATCGCCTTCCGCTGCTTCTTTTATTGCTATCGGGCATATACCATCAAAACGATTTGCCATAGCGGCAGTAAATTGTGCCGGCATATGTTGTACAACAACCACCGCGGCATCTAAATTAGCAGGTAACAATTGTAATACCTCTAACAAAGCACGCGGACCACCAGTTGATGTGCCAATTGCTACAATTTTATTAACATTTGATTTTGGACGGAATAACGGTTGTCCCAACGAAGTACTAACTTTATCTATGACTACATTAACATTAGTCATTAATGAGCTTGTAACTGTGTCAATCCCGTTTTTACGGATGGATACATTTGCACCATCAGCAGCACGAATCTTCTGATATATCTGATATCTGATTTGATTTAAACTTTCATCACCAAGATCATCAGGTTTAGCTATTATATCAATCGCACCTAAATCTAAACATTTAAGAGTAATGTCAGCCTGCTTTTTCGTTAAATAGCTACACATTATTACGGGAGTTGGATGTTTACGCATTATTTCTGCCAATGCGGTAATTCCATCCATCTCCGGCATTTCAACATCTAACGTAATAACATCCGGCTTTAATACAGGTAAACGCTCTAATGCTTCACGGCCATTTGACGCAGTGCCAATGACTTCCATTCCGCGCCCATTATTAATAATTTTTGTTAATGCCGCACGTATAAATGCTGAATCATCTACTATCATTACTTTAATTGTTTTATCTATCATATTGTACCTTTCGAAAAAGTATGGAAAACGTTATCACCAGTACGGACTGTACGCAACCTTAGAATACCATCTTTAACGTTTAATATTATTGTTCTGCTTTCTGTTCCACCTACATCTTCTTTTACTATAGGCAATCTGGTATTCTGTAAATGAAACTTTAC
>CAZNLA010000305.1:0-6625 GCA_964573385.1 uncultured bacterium | reverse complement strand
CCCGGAGAAGGCACGCCACCCACGACTGAAAAGTCCGCGCCTGCGCCTGTTCCGGCAAGTTGGTGGAACAAAATGAAATCTTGCGCAGTGGATAAAAATGGACTGCAAAAGTAATATCTTTTTTATTACACGCACGCAGTGATGATACAATTTCTGCCTGAATCGCTTTGTCATATGGCAGACAACAATCAAATGTTTCAATATCAGTCCTTAACGCCAGCTCTTTTAATGTATTAAGATGCATTACCGGATTATCAACACAATCCGGATAAAGCATATGATGTACCAGTCCAAGTGAAGCGAAATCTGTTATTGGTTTATTCAAAATATTCTCCCTTTCTATTTTGACACATTACTTCGCGATTGCCTGCGCGACTAATTTACGTTTCCAATATTCTGCCCAAACTGCTGTCGCGGTATCACCATGTATTATCAGCGTTCCGGATTTATTTATATCATCCGGGTAAATTCGCCGAATAGCATCAGCATATTTGCCTTCGTTAAAATCCACTTCCAATACCACCGGTGTGCCACAATTCCACGGTTTGACGGATGGCAAATTTTCAACAATCTCCCTCGCCGCATCTCTTATCATTTCCACGGTCAAATCAAGTGATTTACAAAGTGCGCCGGTTTCTCCCAATGATTCTTTAACCACAACTGTTTTCACCCCATTCACCAGTGTTTCCGCTTCTCTGCATCCGGCACTATCTGCGGTGACCAATAACAATGGCACATTATTATCTCCGGCAATCGCTGTTTCCATACCAATTTCACCCACAGAAACACCGTTTAAACGCAGGTCACGGATATCCAATTCATAGCTATGGTGTAATAAGCCACCGGGTGTGCCAAATTTGGAATGAAATCCTAACAGTATCATCCCGGTGAAAGTGGAATCCAATCCACCCGCCCAGTCAGACCGGTACGGTGGTTTGCCGGCAATAAACTCTACATTGGATGCTAACCAAGCCGGGTCGATATTACGACCATAATAATGTTCGTCGTATATGACTATTTCATCGGCACCACCCATCCACAATCCATCCAGGCATGCACAGAGATCAGATTGAAACATCCGCAACCCAAACGCGTATTCCGATTTCCCGGGTTCTGCCTGGTCATAACTAACCACACCACTAACCCCTTCAATATCGCAACGGATCATAAACTTTATTTTACTCATATTCACCTCATTTAATATTTTTCATAATTCGATGTTGAAAGTTCTTAACCAAAATAAATTGGACTACTTTCATATTTCGTTACTCTATAGCTTAAAATTATTCTGATAACCAAGTACTATTAACATATCGCCACCCTGTAGCTAAATATAATGAAAATTATACAGGTAATTGCAAAACATACAAATTATATAATCAACCCAACCACCCCCTGCCCTAATGTCTGTAATAATAATCAAAACCTTCATTTTAAGTTCCCCTCCTTGGCAAGGAGGGGTGGCCGAAGGTCGGGGTGGTTTTCGCCTACCACAAACATATAATCTAAACATTCTAAAACGACTTCATTAAATTTCATCTATATCAACCATTACATCATCATCAACACCAACCTGTTTTTTAGCAGGTTTGTTAAATTGCTTATTATAACAAACTTTAATAAACTCAGACAGAGGAAGTTTCCATGGTTTTTGCTTATGATCATCAATTTTACCGAGTTTATCAGGGTTCATGCCCAATGCTTTTGCCATACGGACGTGTTCATGTGAAAGATGATGGCGCTTTCGCGCATCTTCCCATTTTATATCTTTTAAGCTCTTTTTCTTTGGATTAGCACCTGACATATTAGACTTCTCCGGAAATAATTAATAGTAAATTACTGGCTACTTCATTCACCAAAATTTCCACCACGGTTTAGAATATTCAAAATAATTCTTTAATTCTTTCTGACTTTTTTCTACCATAACATTATCAATTTCACTTGCTTCTACCTTTGCAGGCCTATATATCTCACCACCGGGATAATTTCGCCAGCAATGCATATCTTTATCCCAATATGCCAGCGAATCAGTAATAATATCCACAAATGGAATCCATTCGTCTGGCGGTGACATGTCGTCTGACCCTGTCGCCTGTGAATAAAACGGACTTGGTGCCCACATTACCAGCACAGCATCATCACTTACTTCAGATACCCAACCTAAAAATTCTTCATTATTTTTTAAGGTAAACGCGTGTTTCTCGCCGGTATCAGAGAACTCTTCCCAAAAAGATTTTTCATTCATATTAAAATCCTTTTTCTACTTCACGTTTAAATTCCTGCAATAGTTTTTGTACGGCATTTAATACAGTTTGTTTTTGCGCAAAATAAAAATACAGGTGTAACAAGAATAACACCACTGTTGGCAAGGTAACTACCAGAAAAATCCAGAAGAATATCGATGGTTTATATATCACAGATGCCATTAATTTATAACCACTATCTATTGGGATAAACCGAAAAAACGCCGCGTCGTCACGATTAATAGCGCCGTGTGATGCGGCTATTTTACATATACCAATAGTACCATCAGGATACGTTCTCACGTAATCCGCAATAGTTTGTACCTGACGTAATAGTACCTGATTTACATCAACTAATGACTTTTTAGTATAAATATCTGTTACAAATTCATATGAAATCTGTTTTTTCAAATCTAATGAATCCGATAATTGTGTCATCTGCCTATAATTCTCCGTTCGTTCAGTAATTTTACCACTGTAATTTACAAGTTGTATAGACTAACGCACAGAGAATACAACCCGCAGATTCCGATTGAATAAAATTATTTCACACAATTTACATACAATTTGGTAAAGTATCAACAATAATTTTGGAGGTATATCATGGAAATAAAATCTATATTTGATTTGGTTCCCCCGTCTTGGCGCGAAATGCGTAAGAAGTTTTCTCCAGTACGAAATGTTAATACAATAAGAAAAGATGGCTTATCTCTTTCTGACCGTGTTGCATTAAAAGCAACTGGTATCGTCGGTACCATGGGATTTTTCTTTTTCTGTATAATCATGGTAACAATTCCACTGATATTTCGTGATACTATGCCGGTTGTTCAATATATTTCCAGTGGTTATCTACAACTTATCTTCCTGCCATTAATCATGGTCGGGCAAAACCTGCAAAGTAAACATACAGAACTGCGAGCAGAAAATGATTACCAGATAAATTTGAAAGCGGAACATGAAATAGAAGTATTATACAAACATCTGGAATACCAGAATGCCATTTTAATAACTATGATGAAAAAAATGGATATTTCAATGGACGAAGTACTGCAATACAGCACAGAGATTTATACAGAAATAAATAAAAACAACCCAGACAAAATGTCGTAATTTAAACTGAAGAAATTATATCTACAGGTAATTGCAAAACCTATTTATCCTAATTACAGATTGCGATTCCCCAAAAGCCCCACCCCTCAATCCCCTCCCCGAGGAGAGGGGAAGAATGTCTGTCCCATCAGGATTATATAAGGTTTTGGTATTACCACTTTAATTTTTAACTTTTAATTTTTAACTTTTAATTTCGAGTTCTCTTCACCCTTCTTATTTCAATAACCCCCAACCCCAAGTTTTCGGGTCTAATCGTGCTTCGGTGGGCAGGTCATATACTATCTCGGCACCGTTGCGGGCCCAATGCATGCGGGCTACATTGCGTTGGCCGGCCGGATCGCTGAAATTAATTGACAGGTCAAGGCCGAACTTTTCTGTTTTGGCATCCAATCCGATGGTTGCCCATGGGATTGCTGCTTCCAGGCGATAGCCTTTGTCGGTTATTTTTACTGCCGTTGTTACATCTGTAATTGTTTCCACCTTATCCATGCGCACTTCGCCGGATGGCGAACGGAATGACACCGGTTTTGCTCCGGTTGCTACCTTCGGCCTGTATGCGACAACCTTCACCTTGTCGCCATCAGGCGCAAATAATAATCTGATATCACCGATATCAGCCATGCGATTTCCCGGTTTTTTGCCTAACCACACGCTTACTTCATCACCGGATTTAAACAACGCGGTGGTATCACCACCGGCATTTTTCCATGGTGAATCATCTTTGACATCAAATGCCACATAAAGATTTTTATCGTCATACAGCATTCGCGCAGTACCTTGTGTTGTTTCAGAAATCACCATATTGGCAACAGGTGATTTATCAAACTCGGTCAATTCACCATCGATAGCAATAGGTGTTTTTGCCAATGGGATACCTATTGCCCGTTCGCGTGGTGCTGTCCTTTTCTCATACTGCTGTTTTGCCGATTCGATATCAGCAGCAGTCAGGGTAAATGTGCCTTCAAATGGAACCGCTTTTTTATCTGTTCCCAACACTTCATAAACATGAATAGCATCACTGGCAGCCATCAGATATACCTTACCGGTTTGCGGATGCCGGAAAATGCGGGTGTTGAATAGCTCAACCCATACTGTATAGGCATTTGGCACTGGTCCACGCGCAGTATCCTCCAGCAATGTGTCAACATACAACCCATGGTCAACATCCCAGGCATGCACCAACGAGTTTTCGTCGCACCAGAAAAGGTAATTATTTATGATACCGGCAGGACCAGTCGGGCAATATGTTTGTCCCGGTGCGGCAAAACCATCCGCGCGTTCGCCGGCATGCCAAATTGATTTTCCGGTAGCCGGGTCGTATTTTGTAACCTGGGCAAATTCCCAGTCATGCCCATGCCCTACCCCGGGCAAACCGGCAGCATTATAACCACCGTTGAATCCATATACCGCGCCACCATCCGCATAGGCGGTGCGACAACCGGGTGAACCGTGGGCCAGTCCATTTTCGCCGCCATCATTACGCGCCTTCGCCACATACACCGCTTTTTCCCAGTCATATATCGGCACGCCATTTTTCCATTCTGTTACCGGTATTTTCCACACACCACCCGGGGTATTATCCGACCAATCGTGCATATACAGGTCAAATTTCTCGTCAAAATAACATCCCCACCCTTGTTGTGGACCACCGGCATTCGCCGGATAAGCAGATTTATCAGATACTTTCCACTCGTCGGCCTGTTTTTTGCCATCACCATTAATGTCAGACCATGTCCCCATCAGACCGGTTTTCTTTGTATGGTAAACTTCGGTGTAATTGCCATCCGCCTCTTTGTTTACACACCCGCCATATACCGCCGCAATCCCACGCACTTTATCCGGCAACAATTCCATAATCGCGCCACTGCCACTGCACCAAAAAGTCCGACCGTCTTTATGGCGTATTCGCGGCCACCATTTCACCGGCACACCGGCATCTTTATAAGCGTTTATCCAATAAGAATCCACCGTCCATGTGCCAGTGGTATAATTAAATATATAACGAATTATATCGCTATGGGTATCACCATAGATATATTCCGGTTTTTCATCGTCGACACCAAACATACCACTATAATAATATGGCCCCTGAAATTCCTGTTCCAACTTACCGGTGGATGACCATCGGGTGAAACGCTTGGGGGCGGTGCTTTCAGCGACAAACAACTTGTTACCCGCGGTATTGCATATCCCCACCGGATCAAGGAAATTTTCCGGTTGCATCTTGCCGCATAATGGTCGCCCACCCTTTTTGCCCAACGCGCGGGTCTCTTTGCCTGTTTTATCAAAATATACTATCTGGTTGCGGGGTGCGCCGATTGACGCGACAAATCCGGTATCGGTTACCGTGTCCAAATCCCATATTGCGCCACCGGCATCAGATAATTCACGTTTCAAGGTGCCATCCGCGGATATTTCAACTAATTTATTGCCCATCCCGGCAAAAATATTGCCATTCACATCGAATGTAATGCCGGATACGCCATCCAATTTCCATGTCGATGTCGCCTTGCCATTTGCCGGGTCAATGACATACAGCGAGTTTTGTTTCGGCGCGGTCAGGTATAATTTTCCATCGCGATATGCCAGGTCTGTCGCTATCCCTTCCGCCTTAATATATTCGCCGAACATCGGTTGTGGTTGTTGCGAAGGCGCGTATAACTTTTGTTTGCCGGTTGCCGCGTCCACCCGCCATAATAAAGGACGCCGTTGGTCACCACCATAATTGCTTTGCCCTTCCGGCGCACCCATGGCAGAATCACAGACAATATATATTGATGTGCCATCACTGGTTACCGCCACCTGATTACCCTTTAACCACCAGTCAAGGTGCGACTTCCAGATGACTTTGCCATCCTGCGTCATGCGAATTAATCCGCCTTCACCTTCCTCAAATGCCCATAAAACTATGATATCGCTATTTGCATCCGCGGTTACAGTACAAATATCCATTACATAACCCCACACGCCACCCCAACTGCCGGTGCCGTCCGCGGTGCGATAAACAGGATTTCCGCTTTGTCCAATACTGCCGACATATTTCAGCGAAAACTTCGGCGCGATAATGCCGTGATATTTGTAGGTTCCCGGTTTTGCCCAATGACTATACATATCGCGACCATCCCAGATGGCTGTATTTGCGGATGGTTGCCCGGATACAAGTTGACGCACGGTGACATCATTCTGGTCATAAATATTCAGGCTCATCCGTCCGGTAACCGGTGGTTTAATGGCTATTTTCACCGCGGTAACCGGTCCGTTATCTTCACGTG
>CAZNLA010000304.1:0-6636 GCA_964573385.1 uncultured bacterium | reverse complement strand
ATGATTCTTCCTTCCGTATTTCTGATGGCATTTTCGTGTTCTATCAGTATTTCTATTCCCTGGCGCAGGTGCATTTCGGCGGAATAGCCGGGACGGGTGAAGCCGAACAAGCGTGCGGTTTCGCGAATCAAGTCGATTTCTGGTAGGCTGATTTGTTCACAGAGTACTTCCAGAATGGCGTTGGCAATTTCTTCCGGTGGTATATCTTCGGCATCGCGGCGGGTTTGTTTCTCCGTACCGGGGACGCGGTAGTAGCTGTAAATTTCTGGATCAGCCGTCTCTGGCCAGAAATACATCAATTGTCCGCATTTTGTAGTCGGCATCGCCACCTTTGAGCATACTTCCCATATTCTGTCAGTAGCGTTGCTGGTCATTTTTAAAATACCCCAGGCATTGATTACTCTACGGCACAGCTGCTTAAAACTGATGGGACCTTCCTCATTTGCAACTTGTATTATTTGAGTTGTAATCTTGCGGGATGCAATTGGCATATAAAAAGCGTCTGGCGGCATATCCACAGTTGGCAAATTGCAGATAACGTAAGGTTGCGCGCTGCTTACCGATAATTGCGGCACTTCAGGAGAAGGTAGTGGTTCGGTTTGCTGATTTGATATGAGTGGAGTTGTATTTAATATTGGTGTTGCAGGCGCAGGATTATTCAATAATTCTATTTTCGCCGCAGCAATAGCTTCTTCAACACGGTCCAGCTCTCGCTGCGGGTTTTCCCACCAGTCAGTTGACCAGATGCGGTGAATTTTCCAGCCAAGCTGGCGTAGCACTGATTCGCGGAGTTTATCGCGGTCGCGGGCAGTTTTGGCGCGCTGATAGGTGACGCCATCACATTCTATGCCCAGCAGGTAGCGGCCAGGCTGGGCAGGATCAACAATTGCCAGATCAATGCGGTAACCGGAACACCCGACCATGGTATGCACATTATGCCCGCGCTCGCGGAGCATCTTGCACACTTCATCCTCAAATATCACATCGAGAGCAACTTCCGCTTTTGCTGCTTTCTGAATAGATAAGGTACTTTTCCCATGCTCTGCATATTCCAGAAATGCTTTCAGGTCGGCAACGCCCCTGGAATTTGTACGCGAAATATCCAACTGGTCGGCACGTAAGGTGGAATAAATCAGCATTTCCTGGCGTGCCCGCGAAACGGCAACATTCAAACGCCGCCATCCGCCTTCGTTATTTAACGGACCAAAGTTCATGCTCACCCGACCTTGCGCATCAGGACCGTACCCTATTGAAAATAGAATTACATCCCGTTCGTCACCCTGCACATTTTCAAGGTTTTTTACGAAAACCGGCTCTTTTTCTTCGGCACTGAAGAAGTGTTCAAGTTCAGGGGATTGCCGCAGTTGTTCGTCCAGCATATCTTCGATTAACTTCTGTTGAATCTGGCTGAATGTGACAACTCCGATAGTGTGCTGGCAAAGTTCCGGGTCGCGCAGCCGACGAAGGATTTCCGTTACCACTGCGTCTGCTTCGGCGCGGTTCTGTTTTGTTTTTCCACGGTCATAAGAACCGCTTACCGGTATCAGCCGCACCTTGGGTGTAAGGTCGTCCGGCGAGGGAAAAGTCATCAGGTTATTGTCATAATATTGATAATTGCTGAATGCAATCAGGCTTTCATGCTGGCTGCGGTAATGCCAGCGCAGACGTTCCTCGGGCATACGAATTGCCAGGCAATCATCAAGAATGCTTTCCAAATCCTGCATTGCCAGGCTTTCGTCATCTTCCTCATTGTTTATCGTGGTGAAGAAACTTGTCGGCGGCAGCTGTTTTGGATCACCCACGATAAATGCTTCTTTTCCGCGTGCTATTGCGCCAACCGCGTCGCAAGTAGGCACCTGTGATGCTTCGTCGAAAATAACCAGGTCAAATGGCGGGTGCGAAGGGTCGAGATATTGCGCCACTGACATTGGACTCATTAATAGGCACGGTTTTAACCGCGACAAAAGGTGGGGTATTTTCTGGAATAATGTACGCAATGCCAGGTGATTTCGTTGTTTCTGCAATTCCCGTCCCAATATTCCCATTTCTGAGTTCTGGGTAGCATCTCCCTGAATACGGGGAATTCTTGATGCCAGCCGTGCATAAACTTCCTGGCGGGTGAGATTTGCAAAAGTTTCGTCAAGTTCGCGGAATTGGCGTATTTTATCCTCGAATAATCCACGGGAGAAAGCTGACAGTGCCGGGTCGCGGGTAATTTCATATTCTGCCCAAGCCTGGTAAAGTCCGTGCGTGAAAGCCGATTCAACGTCCGCATTGGTAAGGTTCCCCTGTTCATACGGGGTGACTAATGGTAAAAGACCTGCATCAACCGCTAATGTGCGCTGGCGCATCCATGTGCACCAGTCGCGCAGGCTATCTATCCCACTTTCCCATTTATCGATTTGTGTCAGAATTACAGTAAACCAATCATTTTTTTGCATGTCACCGGTTAATGCAGTCTGATTAAGTGATAGAAGTTGAGTTAACGATTTTCCGATATTAATAACTGTATTGCCATTTTCAGCAAAAGCATTCAGTTGCTGACTTAGTGCGCCATCAGCACCGAATTGTTCGCGATATTCCGTCATCATCTGCGCCCAGTGCTTTCGCAAGATGCTTATTTTTTCTATATCTGTACCAGCGATAACGGCGGCTATTTTCCTGACTTTGGCTGTCCATTGGCTGGCATTGGCGACAGTATCCCAGTCGGGATTTCCGTTTTGCCACATGTTGCCGAATATTTCCCGCGCTCGATCACTGGCTGATGATAATAATTGCTCTTCAGCCTGTAAATTCTGAATAAGGATTAATTCATTTTCTAATTGATTGCCATCAATAGATGCTCCCGGTTTTAACGCGGTTCGCAATGTTTTTTTTACTATATATCGTCCATATATTCGCAGTATGTACCATTGCTGTTCAGTTTCGCGCAATTTAGTCAGCAGGTTAGAAATGTATAACTGTTTTACATTTTCGTTATATCGTGCATAAACTTCATTTTTTAGTTTATCGCGGGTACGACCGTGAGCAACCCAGGTTTCTACAGTTGTGCGGATTTCGTCCCAATCTGTTGCCTGCATCATAACACCTGGCATTACCGGCATTGCCAGGAAATGTTTAGCCAATTCAAGAAGTGCAGCCAGATTTGTGTAGCTGGTATCCTGTTCTGATACTTTAAATAGTGAAGCTATAGGCGGGTATGTTTCACTCCACTTTTTAATTGCAATTCGGAATGAAGAAAGTATTTCTGCTACTTGTGTGCGCAGTTGTGGTACATAATCCTGTCGTTGTGCTGCCGACCAGACATGTTCAAATGGATGACCGCATTCTTCGCCGGCAATCCGCAGCTGCCGTACAAGGCCGTTCCTGTTTAGCAGCTTTTCCGGGGTTAACTGCGCTACAGCAGTTTCATCGAATGATACAACTGCCGGTGCATTTCGCACTGTAGTCAAATGTGCTAATCCGTGGAAAATAGAATGACCGATTACTCGTTCACAATGCAGTGCATTAACATAATTGTTAAGTTCGTCCCGCAATGCGGATAACCGGTCTGCTTCCTGTTGCCAATTTTGCGGATTGCCGGTACGTCCTATTTCCAATGCGGTACGCAGTTGTTCCAACACATCCTTTTTCTTGCTTTTATTTGAATGCACTTCAAGGCAGAATGGCGCAATGCCAATGTTTGACAACCGACGCTGAACCACAGTCAATGCCGCCATTTTTTCAGCGACAAATAGCACGCTTTTCCCCTGTGCCAGTGCATGGGCGATGATATTTGTGATAGTCTGGGATTTTCCTGTCCCCGGTGGTCCATGCAATACGATGCTTTTTCCTTCTCCGGCGGCGCAAATAGCGGTTAACTGTGATGAGTCAGCACTGATAGGACATACAATGTCCTGAGGTTGGTATGTATTATCAAGATTTGCTGTTTCTGTTTCATTTACTTCTGGTATCCACTGCAAACTTCCCGCCATTAAACTCGCTACTACTTTATTCTTTTTCAATTCCTCGCTACGGGCTTTCAAATCATGCCACATGACAAATTTGCTGAAAGAGAAAATCCCCAGATAAGCGTCTTCTATTACATCCCAGCGCGATTTATTCATTACCGCACGGCGAATAGTGGTGAGAATCGTTTTAACATCAACACCATTATCATCTGTGGGTAAGGGATTTAAACCTGATACGTCAATGTTGAAGTCCTGCCGCAGCATTTCTAGCAAGGTGATATTAAGTTGTGGTTCATCTTCTCCCTTGCGTACCAGATATCCAGTGATTACCGATTTGCGGATAATTTCCATTGGAATCATGAGGATAGGGGAGTAGCGCGGTTTTTCGCTTGCGTCTGTTTCGTACCAGACTAACATTCCCAATGCGAGATAAAGTGTATTTGCACCATTTTCTTCCAAACTTGTTCGTGCTGCGCGATAAAGCTGTGTCAGACGATTTCCCATTTCTTTTTCCGCTAAATCAGCATGAAGTCGATTTTGCATAAACTCTTCGTGTAAAAGCTGAAATTGCGGATCATTGTTAGTACGCTGTTTGTATATTGCAGCATCACGCGGTGATGATTCCCAATCAGTAGGTCGCGGGTGTATTTGAAAATCTTGACCATTGGCCAGAGCATCCTCAATATCGGATAATTCTGCTGTTAAAAGTGGAATACTGGATCCAGTTACCCGAAAGTTCAGCAATGGATTGCGTAGAGATAAATCCAGTAATCTGCGTTCCCAGAGATCCTGGCGCGTTCGCTCTCCAGTGGTAATATTTTCTGCTATTGCTAAAGGTGCATCAATATCAGCAGGTTGAGCATTTGATACTGGTGTCGTCGTTTCTTCATTGCTGGTTTCGGCTATTAACTGACCATTAATCCGTAATGGCAAAGGACGGATATGACTTACGCGGGCGCGGCGTATATCAATGAAAAAGTGGAATTTTTCCGAATTCAGTAAGTTTTGTTCGCCGCTTGTTACTGCTATATCAAAATTGCGTTGCTGTCCGGAGGTGAGTGCTGTAGCTTCGATTACACAAATTTCCTGTATTTCCGGGACTATGCGTTTTGTCAGCAGTGTTATATCATCCTGCAGGCTTTCGGCAAAAGATTCCTGTATCAGCCATACACCGGGGAAAGTATGTCCTTCTGTAAATATAATCAGTGGATTCAACCCGGCGGCTTCAACGCAAGCGGTAAATAATACAGTGATATCCAGGCAGGTAGCCAATTTGTTCTCATGAATAGCGTCGGGAGTGCGAATTTTCTGTCCTTGTTCTTCAAAACTCGCTGGCGGTACACAATAAGTGATTCCCAGTGCCTGTAATGCACTGTAAATAGCGGCAAGTTGAATACGGACTCGCAGTGGATTTTTACTTTGATAACCGTCAAGTGAAGGATTGCCGGTCCATTCTTTTAGAATGTCTGCTGTCTGGCGCAGAATACGGGTTACTTCCGGGTGGTTGGGTGTAACAAAAGCAGCTATGATCTCCGGCAGTGTTTGTGTGCCATTCCACTCGTCAAAAGCCAATATATCAATAGAGGATTGTTTTGTAAAAATTTGTTCGTTATTACAGGTGACAGTCAGAGTTAATTTGCCTGCAAGTCTTTCTGTCAGGCTGGTGAGAAAATTGGGTGAAATTTGCAGATCGACGATTCCTATATCGACGGTTTGACCAGCGGGTAATGAAGTAACAGTAGTTTCCCACTTTACTGCAAAATCAGGTTCAGCAGTAATTGCCACGGATAATTGCCCCAAATCAACCGTACTCGTATTAGTTAACCGCAAGCGTTTCACAACTGGCACATGGTTTTGCTGCATTGCATAATTAATTGTACGGTCATGCTGAAAATCACAGGAAATACAAGCAATTTCGGGTAATATTGTCATTTTGATCCTTCAATACATCAAAAAAATAAATTAGTTAAGACTTAAATAATTAAGATTTATACAGGCTTTTGCAAAACCAAATAATATCTATCTTTTCTGTAGGGAATGCCGTCCCCGGCATTCCTCTTTGAGATAGAAACTCTGTATTAACAGAATGCCGGGGACGGCATTCCCTACAATTCAGACAGGTTTTGCAAAAGCCTCTATAAATTCAAATTAGATGGGTTTAATTTAGAAGTTATGGGAGTAAATGTCAAGGGGAAATTGAATAAATTAACGCGAATTACTAATTACTAAAACGCCCTCCATAATATTATGAAGGGCGTTTTAGTTAGCTATATGCTTTTATTTTAGAGGTCTGGATTTTCGCTTAATGCTTTGATTCTGTTGAATCTGCGGTCTGTTTCTGTCTGGATAGCTTCGGCAATTGCAATATTTTTAGGATTGCAGATATGCGCGAACATGCTGCCCATTGCGGAAAGAGCATCAGTTACAGGAATCTTTACATTGGCTTTGGTCGGATCATAGTTAAGGGTGGTGATACCGTTTTCAATTTCGTATAACGGATGAATACAGGATTTCACAACCTTGTCGATGACCTCGTTGCCTTTTTCCGGAGCACAACCCCAGTTTAACGGACATGAGCTGAACAGTTTTCCGAATGCAAAGCCGTTATTACGTACAGTTGCCTGTGCTTTACGTGCTTTGGTTATCATGTCATTCGGGTTGCTTTCGGCAGCAGTGAAGATGTATG
>CAZNLA010000303.1:0-6638 GCA_964573385.1 uncultured bacterium | reverse complement strand
ACCATCTGGGTGTAAACCAGACGCTCTACCAACTGAGCTATCCGCCCGTGTGTGTGTAACGAGATGATTATAATAATTTAAATGAGCGATGTCAATAAGATAAATTGCATTTTTAAATAATAATTAAGAATAATTTTAAAAAATGATTATTTTTAAAAAAAAATATTTTGTAAACTATTGTATAAAAGATATAAATGATGTATAATATTGCTTAATGAGGTGAAAGTTATGCAAATATTAAAATGGGATGAGAATTTGATGTTGGGAATAAAAGAAATTGATGAACAACACAAAACATTAGTCGGTATGATAAATGATTTACATGACGCCATGTCTGCAGGAAAAGGCAGAATAATCATGGGTGACATTATTAATAAATTATTAGAATATACCAGGGTTCATTTTAAGTATGAAGAGACAATGATAGAGAAGCATAAATATACAGATTTATTAAATCATAAAAAAGAGCATAATAGTTTTATTATTCAAATCAACAATTTTAAAAATGATTTTGATAATGGAAATACCTCATTATCGATAGTGGTAATGAATTTCCTTAAAGAATGGTTAAAATGTCACATTTTAGAAATAGATAAAAAGTATTCAATTGAGTTATTAAAAAAAGTTTAGTTATACCGGCTTTAATGATTTTATATTTATTGGCTTTTTAGTATAACTAAAAAGCCATTTTTGTGACATTTTCATATTATTTTTATTATGAAAAACATCTGAAATATTAATTTAACTATTTTTTAATTGAATAATAACATATTTGTAATCAAATCATCTTTACCAAATCAGATTTTAATCGTATAATTTACCTGAAAACAATCTTTTGTTTTTAAGTTATAATTATCAGGTCAGTATGTATGGATATCATATTGATGTAACAAGTGAAAATCTTGTAAAATGAAATAAAAATTGATTATGGTATATAATCAAATTGAGGTAATATATGAAATTGCGTATAGTCGGTTTATCTTTTAGTTCAATATTTGCAATTGGATTTGGTTTATTAGGATTTTCCCTTACAACCACTTATCTTTCATTATCAATGTGGAGAGATAAAACATTCTCTGGTACATGGGTAAATAAGAACTTTACATCTTTCGAAATATTTTCTTATATTTTGTTTACATCTTTAGGTGTGCTACTGGGATTTTTGATAGGTTCAATTATTTATCGTAAATTATTGGATATTAGTAAGAATCTGAAGTATATTCCGATTGAAGATAAAATAGCGGTAAGTATTGGCACATTATTATCATTAATTCCGGTGGTGATAATCGGTTTTTTGATTTCTTCTTTTGGAACCGGATTAACACCAACTGTTAAATTTGCTTTTATTCTGATTGAATCAGCGATTGTGATATGGTTGTGTAATTTACTGGCATTAAGCATGAAAGAAGAAGTGAAATTTCTGGTACCCAGCAACGCTCCCAAAGATGATTCACGTCCACAATCTTCTTCTACTGTATCTGTCCCAACAGGTATGGTTGCAAAGATTCTGGATACAAATATTATAATTGATGGCAGAATTCTTGAAGTATGCAAAAGTGGTTTTTTAGAAGGCCCGTTGTTAATACCCGGATTTGTTTTAGAAGAACTTCAGCATATTGCAGATAGTGCAGATGGGTTAAAACGTGCCAGAGGACGACGTGGTTTGGATATATTACATCAAATGCAGAAAGAACTTGAAATTGAAATAAGAGTATTTGATAGATACAAGATTAATTTTGCTCCCAGTGATGGTGTTGATATAAAATTAGTTAAATTAGCAAAAGTTATGAACGCGCATGTAATGACAAATGATTTTAATCTTAATAAAGTTGCAAAGATTCATAATGTTAAAATATTAAATGTGAATGAACTTGCTAACGCAGTAAAGCCCATTGTACTTCCTGGGGAAGAGATGCGGGTCACTTTAGTAAAAGAAGGAAACCAGCAGTCCCAGGCAATTGCATATTTAGACGATGGTACCATGGTAGTTGTAGAAAATGGCAGAAAAATGTTGCAGGAAACAGTTACCGTTTCTGTATCATCTGTATTGCAGACAGTTGCCGGTAAAATGATATTCGCAGAGTTGAAAAATGAAACAAAACAAGACAACAGTAATAATTCCGGCAGCGGGATGCGGAAGAAGAATTAATTGTGGTGAAAACAAAGCATGGCTAAATCTATGTGGTAAGCCACTGATTAGTTATTCATTACATCAGTTTCGCATGCATCCTGATATAAATGAAATTATTATAGTTGTTTCTCCTGATGATGTTGAAAAAGCAATACAATTAATATCAATACCCAACAATGATATAACAGAAAAAGTTGTATGCGGTGGTGATGAAAGATATGATTCCGTTTGGAATGGACTACAATCAGTAAATGCTGATACAGATATTGTACTTATCCATGATGCCGCGCGACCATTTATTACACAATCCATAATTTCTAATTCTATTGCAACTGCAGCTAAAAAGGGAGCTTTTGTGACAGCAATACCTGTTTCTGATTCTCTGAAGGTTGTAGATAACACCCGTGTGACAGATAAAATTGTAGATCGATCAATTATGTGGTCTGCACAGACACCTCAGGGTGGTAAATACAAGTTGTTGTATGATGCTTATGCAGACGCGATTGAGAAAAATCTTCGTTTAACTGATGACGCAGGAATAATATCCGCATATGGGCATACAGTATATACATCACCCGGGAGTCCGGAAAACTTTAAAATAACATGGCCTGATGATTTGAAATTGGCAGAAAAGTTGGTGCGTTCAAATATGAAAACAGGATTTGGATATGATGTTCATCGTCTGATTGAAGGACGAGACTTGATAATAGGTGGAGTTAGAATTCCATATATATCAGGTTTGTTAGGTCATTCCGATGCTGATGTTCTAATACACGCAATAATGGATGCGTTACTGGGTGCCGCGGCACTGGGTGATATCGGCAAACATTTTCCTGATACTGATAGTACATATAAAGGTATAAGTAGTATAGAATTATTAAAAAAAGTTACAGCAAAATTATCTGAGGCTGGTTTTAGCATTTGTAATATAGATTCAACTCTGGTTGCGCAAGCCCCTAAAATAAGTCCATTTATAGATGACATGAGAAAGAATATTTCAGTAGCTACAGGGTTGAATATTGAAAATATTTCAGTTAAAGCTACCACAACAGAAGGTTTAGGTTTTACCGGCACTGGTGAAGGAATGGCAGCTTACGCAAATATTCTACTTTTTTCAAATAATATGTGTTAATTACACCGCGAATGGGTAGATATATATAACAAGATAGTTTGAAAAACCTTTTTTCCAAAGCATTTAAAAAGCTAAGGAAACGACAGGAACACGGACATCCATAAGAGCCGTGAGAAAGAGAGTGAACTATGCAAATCAATTTTTCCGGTAAACACATTGAAGTAACTGAAGCGTTAAAGGATTACGCAAGGACTAAGCTGAATAAGCTCAACAAATTCTTCGATCACGTTCAGGAAAGCCACGTTACAGAAAGTATTGTTCGCGGGCAGCATATTGTAGAGGTCACTATGCGCGCAGATGGTAAAATTATTCGTGCCGAAGAAAAATCAAGCGACATGTACCAATCAATCGACTTAGTAGTTGATAAATTGGAAAGACAATTGACAAAATATAAAGACCGGTTTATAACTCGCAAGCGTGAATCCTGTAACGGTCATAAACCAGTTGAAATGGGTGGGGTATCAAACGAAATACCTGAAGAAGTAGATGATGCAATGCCCGTGATTGTAAGATCGAAGAAATTTTCGATTAAACCAATGGACCCCGAGGAGGCAGCCATGGAAATGGAACTCATCGGACATGATTTCTACGTATTTCGCAATTCAGAATCAAGTGATGTCAATGTAATCTATAAAAGAGAAGATGGTAATTACGGGTTAATCGAACCTTTAGTCTAAGCAACAAACCTTAACCAATATGATGAGACGGATCGGTATACAATACCTGTCCGTCTTCTTTTTTTATTCTCTCTTTAATAAATAGCGCGAATATTGCTGCAATAACCGCGATTATAATGGCTAATAAAAAAGCTGGTTTATAACCATAATTATTAATAACCCATTGCATTAACATTGGACCTGTTGCTGCCGCAGGCACAAGGGTGAAGTTTGCCAAAGCCACCGGACTGCTTTTATCACCATCTGGCGAATATTCCAGTACTGCCGGTGCAGTTACAGACCATGAAATACCCATAATGCCTAACAGAGATACACTTATTAAAAATGCTGGTGATATATTAAGGAAAATACCGAATATGTGTATAGTTGTATTTGTAATTAATGGAAACAAAATTAAAACAACAGGAATGAATAAAATAAATGATAACCAGGGTCGTCGTGGTCCCCGTTTATCTACAATAATGCCGATTATCATTGCACAAATACCACCGATAAATGCCTGAATAAATGTCATTTGGCTAAAAATTTCTTTAGGTAATCCCAACCCATATTTATTAAGTTGTCCTGTTGGTAAACCTGTTGCATAATTTACAAGATATGGGATAATGCCTGCTGCTACTGTAAATAAAAAGCAACTAATAATATATAGTCGGAAATTTTTACTGGAAAATGCCTTCAGACCTTTTTTAAAATATTGCAATAAATTATCAATTTCTGGATGTTTGAATGCTGATTCATTAATAGGAACAGTTGAAAATACAAACATAGAAAGTGCATAGAATATAGCAGTTGCCATGAAACAATATCTGAATGAAACATCACCCAGAATCGAAACCAAATATATTTGTATTAATCCACCAAGTATTCCACCAATCGCAACAAACCCGGATGAATAACCAAAATATTGACCGTGATATTGTGCAGGGATAATCTGTGCTATCATGTCCATCCACACAGGAATAATAAAGCCGATAGAAAATTGTGAAAACGCAAGCATTATACATACAATAACTGCCTGTAAAGGTGGATTCGAGTGTAAAAATAATGAGTCAGTATATGCAATTACTAAATAAGGTAAAATAACAAAGATGTGTAAGATTATAATTCCATTTTTTTTGTGTTTAAATTTTTCAACTAATGATCTGCCAAAAAACTGCATTAATAATGGCAATGCGGAAATTAAAAATATAGTTATAGCTAATAATTTGTTGTTATGCAGCGTGGTAAAATAAATTGGCAACGTTGTTGATGGTAATGTTACAAATACGCCTACACCCCAGGTGAACTCGACCAGTAGCATTAAAAGGACGGTTTTATGAATTGTTTTATCTTTAAATATTGAAACCATAACGCCGGCAAGTGTAGCACATCCACAGCAACAAATTCAAGTAATTTTTTATATCTGTTTATGGATTTATCTTATATATGAATATAGTTCTGCCTGCTCTTAAAAATGGTTTCTGTTTCAGGTATTGTCGATAATCGCTATTAGTATGATTAAAGTCCGGTCCACCGGCCAATTCTGTAGCAGAAATAGCTAAATATCCGGTGTAATTATCAGGTAGCATGGGGGAGTCATCCATTACACCATACCCACTTACATGTGTGCATTCAATATTGTATGCCTCTGGTGGAGTTGTGCCAAAATATGAAAATGCTAATGGAAATAGATTATTTTCTTTTTGCAATTTAGCTAATTGGCTCAAGTCCTGACCCCAATCGTAATTACTATCAATCAATATTTTATATCCATTATCGCTTCCACCGGCAATTACTCTATTAAAATAAGAAATATAATCCGGAAAGGCAGGTGCGATGGCCAGTATCTGCAGGCAAAAAACTATTAAAATTGCGATAACGCCGGTATTTTTTTTCTTTTTAATATGTTCATAAATACCACCGGTGGCAATGCACATTAATGGGAATATCGGCAACACATGACGTATTCCAAGATTCAGTGATATACCTAATAACCCTAATGCCGCAAAGGAATAAATTAAAATTGGAATTAATATTACTCCACTTTCAAAACCGGAAATTAGAATTTTAGCACGTAAAGCAGGCACTGATATAAATATTATCATTACCAGAAATAATAATAATTCCGGAGCAGGGGTTTTAGTTAAAATCGCTACCGGGAAATAATACCAGCATCCTTTACCAGTTGTATCAGTAGTACCCAGAATATATGATAAATGATCTTTTGCCTCTTTTTTTACCGTAGCAATCCCACGAAAATATTGTTTTGCAGGTATCGGTATCCGCATTTTAAATGGTGCGGTAGAAGAAATTGTTTCTCCTGGTTTGGCTCCCAATGCTTCCACTTTAAAACCGTAAACACCCCATAATGTTATGCCGGCAATTATTGCTAATACAATCATTTTTCCAAATAATGTTAATATCTGATTTTTATCAAGCTTTTCTCTAATGCAGTATATAATATAGAGAACACCAAATATAGGGACTAAAATAAGTGCGGAATATTTAGTGGCTAAAGCTAATCCAGCAACTATGCCGGTAATTATTAACCATTTTTTATCCTGATTAATAAGAAATTTTCGCATGAAATATATAGACGCTACAATTATACATGCTGCCGGTGCGTCAGTAGTGGCCAATCCACTGTGAGCAATATTTGTAGGGTCTAAAGCATATAATCCTGCGGCTATAACACCACCCCAATTACCAAATAATTCAC
>CAZNLA010000302.1:0-6649 GCA_964573385.1 uncultured bacterium | reverse complement strand
GGCATACGAGATTTCTGAATGTGACTGGAGTTCATACGTGTGCTCTTCCGATCTTATTATATTGAAATAAATAAATATTTGATTAATGATAAAATCGAGATTTATTTTTATAATGAATTTAAAGATAAAGATTTATCTGAAAATATTAAGTTAGATGAAGTAATTCATCAATATAAAGAAAAATATTATAAAATGATTTGCAACTCAATTCATTTCGATATTGAAAAAATAAAAAAAGAAATAGAAACTGATTTGTCAAAATATGAATATATTGATTTAAATAATAAATATTTTTCTAATAGAAAGGAATGGAAAAATAAACATTCTGATAGTAAAGCTGATAAACTCAGTGATTTCATAAACAATGATGAGTATAAATGGTTATTTTATTTCATGAAGTTTGATGAACTTGATAAGATATTTACAAAGTTATATCCAGAAAAAATTAATGAAGAAGAAATAAATTATGACATTAGTGATAAATCAGATAACTTAATAGTACCGATTGGAGAAATGGAATGTTCACGCACTGTAAATATCAATGAGAATCATAATTCTGATATTGATAATAACCATAGAAGATCATTAATGAAAGAAAGAAGAATAAATGAGAAAAATTTAGAAAAAATTGGTACGCGTGGGGAGTTAGTAGCATACAATTCATTAAAAGCTATATATGGCGAAGATAATGTTAAATGGGTATCACAATATGCAAAAGAGAAAAATGTGAATAGAAATGGCAAAGATGGATTAGGCTATGATATTGACTATATTGATGAAAATGGCAATACAAAATATGTTGAAGTGAAAACATCTGAAAAAAGTGGAATTAGTGAATTTTATTTATCATATAATGAATATCGATTTGCAGAAGCGAATTCTTCTGCTTATGAATTATATTTTGTTCAAATAAGTGATAATCCTGAAGAAATACAATGTAAAAAACTTACGAATTTTATTGATAAAGGAAAAATAAATGTGAGTGATTATAAAATTGTCCCTGTGCAATATAAAGTTTCAATTGGTGATGTGAATGAAATTAATAATATAGAATAATCATGTTATTTTATTTTCAGGATAAACTTAATGAGAGAAATAGCAGACATAACAAGAAGTCGTAATTAGCTAAATTGAGATAAACTGATTTTTCTGAAAAATTAAATGTGTCAATATTAAAATATATACATGAATAGGCAAGAAATGTATGTTAAAATGTTCTCTCGCCTAGTTCCAAACGGTGACTTAAATTTGACAGCTTAATGCTTTTAAAACAATTCACTGTCAACTATCTATCACTTATCCCACTTCTCCACCCGCCTTAAAATCGCAAACGCCGGCATGTCATCCAACAAAATCCGGTGGTGGTTTTGGGCTACCGGAATATTTTCTCCCTGGATGGTGGTCAGGGTGGGGGTGGTGTATTTTTTTACCGGGTTACCGGGGGTTAATAATTCGAGTTCTTCGTTGGGGTATAGGCTGTTTTTTACCTCGAATACTCGCTGGCCGTTGATGGTTTCTTCGGTTGACTGGGCGATTAAGACTGAGGTGGCCTGATAACCGCCGAATTCCCATTGGTAATCATCCGGGGTGACCGGACCTTTCATGAATCCCTCGGTGTAACCGCGGTTTGATACCCTGGAGATTAGCGTTTGGATGGTTTCCTCGGGGATTTCCACGCCGTCGATTAGCTGGCGGTACAGCGATACTATTTGCGCCAGGTAATGGGTATTCTTCATCCGGCCTTCGATTTTCAGTGCGGTCACGCCGCAATTGGCAAGGCTGTTGATATAGTTATACAGTGCCAGGTCTTTGGTGTTAAATAAATAAAGTCCGCGATCGTCCTCGAATACAGGGATATATTCCCCGGGGCGTTTTTCCTCGACAAGATGGTATTGCCAACGGCAGGACTGGGTGCATTGCCCGCGGTTGGCGCGTCTGCCGGCAAGATAATCGCTGATGGCGCAACGGCCGGAATAGCTGAAACATACCGAACCGTGAATGAATACCTCGGTCTCTATTTTTTCGTCCAACTGTTCATTGATAGATTTTACTTGTTCGTATGATAATTCGCGTGCCAGATTAACCCGGGTGGCGCCAAGGTCGCGGTATACCATCGCCGCCGACGCGCTAACGGTGTTCGCCTGGGTGCTGATATGAATTGGTATCTGTGGGAACTCGCGGTGGAGCATGGCTATAACGCCAATGTCCGCCGCAATAAAACCGTCCACCCCCATATCCGCCAGATTGCCTGCGGCAACGCGCAGCGCAGTATATTCATCATCAAAAGGATAAATGTTAAGAGTAGCAAAACCTGCTTTACCAAGACTATGGAGCATCTTCAATCCATTGGCAGCATCATCCGGTGTGAAGTTTACCGCGAAATTGCGTAGTGAAAAATTTGGCAAGCCAAAGTAAACCGCGTCGGCACCATAAGCCGCCGCCCAATGCATAGCCTGCAATGACCCGGCAGGCGCTAATAATTCAGGTTTGTTGTTTAAATTCATATGTTTTTTTTCAGTTTTCAGTTTTCAGTTTTCGGTTTTCAGATATTTAATCTTAGCCACAAGTTCACAGAGTTAGCCTATTATCATTAAACAGATCAACTATCAATGTCAGTCACCGTTTGGAACAGGGTCGCAGCCCGGCTCCCCATGTTGCTTATTTTTATGAGCCATTATTAATAGGATTAAAGGGTTATAGGATTAGAATAAATCATATTAAAAAATCCTGAAATTAAAGTTAAACCTAAATTTCAACCTTCAAATAGCCGGGCTGCGACCCAGTTCCAAACAGTGACCAATTCTGACACTTATCTTTTTATTGTTATCAGAAATATATATGAAAAAGAATTTTTAATTTTGCATTTTTAATTTTTAATTATTATCCATAATACTTAACCACAAAGGTCACAGAGTTTGGCACAAAGTTTTCAGGTAATTGCAAATCCTTGTTACACCACGATGGTACAGACACCTTCCTGGCTTCGCCACTCGGTATCAGTCCCTGATTAACGCTCTTCCCCTCTCCATCGGGGAGGGGATTGAGGGGTGGGGCTTTAAATAAAACGCAATCTATAATTAGAAAAAACTGGTTTTTCAATTGCCAATTTAATTTTTAATTTTGCATTTTCAATTTTTAATTATCTTTCACCCTTCACCCTTCACTCTTCACTCTTCACTCTTCACTCTTCTTCCTCTTCCTTCACCTGTCCGGTTTCACGTAATTCGATGATATCTTCATATAATCTGGGTGATGTGATGCTGAAATAGATGCGATATACCGCGTAAAGCAGTTGAGGTGATCTTTTTCTGATAGTTGACTGAGTAATTTTTTCGCCTTTATTCAACATTTCAGATATTGCAATGCAGACTTTTTCGCGGTCCCATTTTTGATTACGAGATACATCGTCCGGATTAATGCCGGCGGCCTGCAATGCAGCATCCCATGTGCGGAATTTCCGCAATGCTGCAGATGATAATTTAATATCACCTTCTTGTGCGGCAACAAAGCTCCAATTTAAGGAATCACCGCGTTTGTATCGCAATTTAATTTCGCGTATTACATCACGTTTTGTCCAGGTGCGATTACGGCGATAATCGTTATAATCATATCCGGCCGCTTCAATTGCTGCTGGCCAGTCTTTGAAGTATCGTCCTGATGCCCGTAATAAACCGTTGAAATCTTCTTGCATTGACATGTAACTCAGGTTATACCCTTCGTTTACCAATCTTTGTATCTCTGCAATAACGGTTTCCGCGGTCCACTTTTTGTTGTGTGGTATTCTGTTTGTCATAATTCTAAAGTTAAATCCTTAACTGCATGAAAGATAATTATTAATACACATTTTATTCAGTAAAGTTGCTTAAAAATTCATCCGTAAAAGACTTTAGTTGATTATTTTCTATTTTTAAGCGTATTTCTGACATAAGGTTCTGGTAAAAAGCGGTATTATGATAACTGAGTGAGCGTACCCCAATCATTTCTGTTGATTTTAATAAATGTCGCAGATACCCGCGCGTGTATGTACGGCAAACGGTACATGTACAGGTGGGATCAAGTGGTGAATCATCGCGTTCGAATTTAGCGTTGCGCAGGTTATGTTTACCTTCTCGGGTGTAAAATGTGCCGTTTCTGCCTAACCTGGTGGGCAATACACAATCGAACATATCAACGCCTAATGCAACACCACGTAATAAATCCGCAGGGGTGCCAACACCCATCATATAACGTGGTTTGTCTTCTGGTAGCAATGGTGTCACTTCGGCTAACATTTCCCACATCATATTTTTGGGTTCACCCACTGACAACCCGCCGATGGAATACCCGGGGAAATCCATATCGACCAATGTTTTTGCGCTATCTTTTCTTAAATCAAATTCAAATCCACCCTGAACAATACCGAATAATGCCTGTCCGGTCTCCGGTTTCCAGGCGTTTTTCCCGCGTAATGCCCATCGATGTGTGCGGTTTGTTGCCTCAATTGTTTCCGCGCGTGTTGCTCCCCATGGGCAGGGCTGGTCGAATGACATAAATATATCAGCACCCATGCGCTGTTGTGTTTCAATTGCTTTTTCCGGCGACATGAAATGTTCGGAGCCATCGATATGGGATTTAAATGTTAAACCTTCTTCGGTAAGTTTGTGCAGATTGGAAAGGCTGAATATCTGGTATCCGCCACTATCAGTTAATATTGCCCTGTCCCATCCCTGAAATTTATGTAATCCGCCAAAATGCTCAATTAATTCAAGCCCGGGACGCAAATAGACATGGTATGCGTTATTCAGGATTATCTTTGCGTCTGCTTCTTTTAATTCTGCTACTGTTAACCCTTTCACTGTGCATTGAGTACCAACAGGCATAAATATTGGTGTTTCAAGAGTAAGATTGTTTCTTAAGTTTATTGTGGTTCTGCGCGCGGAACCATCAACACTATGTAAAGTTTGTTTTAGCATATTATCTTTCACTGCAGGACTATTGCCCGGCTGCGGGAAAATAATACTACAAATGCCAATAAAAATCATCATCGGGTTAATACTGGGGTTAATATCTGCGGTAGCGTATGCGTTATATATGGTCCCACAAAAAATAAATCGAATGAATACACCGGTGTATCTTGCGGTAATGACACCAGGCGCATTTGTATCCGCATGGATATGCTGGGTATTAAGTGGCACGGTATCACATTCAACCTGGGCTCAGCGTTTAACCGCGATGGGGGTGGGGGCAGTATGGGCAGTAGGTACATACTGTTTTGCCGCCGGAATATCAAATATTGGGTTAACCCTGGCAACACCTATTAAAAATACAACCGCTGTGTTGGGCACATTGGTCGGTTTATTTGCATTGAATGAATGGAAAACTACTGACCCGGTGTATTGCATTACCGGTAGTATTTTAGTTGCTTTGGCAGCAACCCTTATAAGCTTCACCCGCGATGAACAAACACATCATAAAACAATTTCCAAAGGAATTTTATTGTCTCTTTCCGCCGCCTGTTGTTATGCCAGCTATCTTGTTCCTATGAGAAAAACGGCATTTGCCATGGGATATCTTGATTATACCTGCTGGATGACAGCCGGCATGATAATTCTAACATGGTTAGTGACTATTTTTACCCGTAATGAAATGATTGAATTGAAAAAATATTCCAGAAAAGATTTCATATTAGCATTGTCCGGTGGAGTAGCATGGAGTGTCGGTTTTATAACTTTATGTGCGTCTTTTGAATTAATAGACCTGTCAGTAGCGTGGTCTTTAAGCAATTTAAACACAGTACCGGCAGTACTGGTAGGCATTTTAATATTCAAAGAGGTAGACTGGCAAAAAAGAAAGCGATTAATAATTCCCGGTTTAATCGCCGCGGCAGTAGGAACTGTGTTTTTAGCTTTAGCTAAAGTTTGAAGAGTGAAGAGTGAAGAGTGAAGAGTGAAAACTTGAAAAGTGTTGGATAAATAATATATAATTTGCTAAAATTAAAAAGGAGATTTTTAATATGGAATATCGCAAGAATGACTTACCAGAACGAACGTTTAATTTTGCTTGTCAAATTGTAAAATTATGTCAAAAATTAGACTTGTCACCTGGTGTAAATCGAACATTATCAAACCAGTTATTACGCTCTGCAACATCTATTGGAGCAAATATTGAAGAAGGGCAAGGAAGTCAAAGCAAAGCTGATTTTATATCAAAATATTCAATTGCATGTAAAGAAGCTCGTGAAACTCATTACTTGTTAAGACTACTTGTGGCAGCCGAAATAATTAGGGAAGAACAAATCAAGGAACTAATCGATGAAGCGAATCAAATAATTTCTATTTTAGTTGCAATAATTAAAAAATGTAAAAGTAACTTATAAATATGTCGGGTCTTTAAATGAGTCTGTAAATAGTTTTGTGCTTTTTTTGGGTCTGTAAATAGTTTTGTGCTTTTTTTAAATTTTAAAATGGTTCAGATATTCTTTTTTGGAAAAGTACTGTTAACTGAAAAAACTTTTTCGCAAGTATTTCACTTTTTAAAATTTCACTCTTCACTCTTCACTATTCACTCTTCACTCTTCACCCTTCACCCTTCACCCTTCACTCTTCACCCTTCACTCTTCACTCTTCACCCTTCACTCTTCACTCTTCACTCTTCACTCTTCACTCTTCAC
>CAZNLA010000301.1:0-6650 GCA_964573385.1 uncultured bacterium | reverse complement strand
GCGTCTCTACGTTGTTATCGCAACTCACATATCCCCGATTAAAATGGTGGTTAATGTAGAGACGCAAAATCTTGCGTCTCTACGTTGTTATCGCAACTCACATATCCCCGATTAAAATGGTGGTTAATGTAGAGACGCAAAATCTTGCGTCTCTACGTTGTTATCGCAACTCACATATCCCCGATTAAAATGGTGGTTAATGTAGAGACGCAAAATCTTGCGTCTCTACGTTGTTATCGCAACTCTCATATCCCAGATTAAAATAGTGGTTAATTGTAGAGACGCAAAATCTTGCGTCTCTACGTGAATCCGCTTATCCGACTGATTCTTCTGATTCGATTAGCATGTGGATTAATAAGCAAAGTTTGTTTAATTAACTTTTGATTAAATATAAATGATAATAGTTAAACCGGTTGATAATTACGTGGAAAAGATGGTATAATATTAACAGAAGATATATTCTATTAAAAGGAGAATTACCTTATGTTTACTCCTAAACGTGTTCACGGTTTTACACTGATTGAGCTACTTGTAGTAATTGCGATTATAGCAATTTTAGCTGCCATTCTGTTTCCGGTGTTTGCCCGTGCCAGGGAAAAAGCCAGGGTTTCCACCTGTCAGTCAAACCAACGGCAAATTGCAGCGTCGATACAAATGTATTCCCAGGACCATGAAGAGACTATGCCGGGGACAGCAGATGTTTGGAATAGTATTGATGTAGACAACAATATATTATTGTGTCCTACAGCAGGTAACAATATTCCGGTTGCTTATATATATGATGATAAGCTTGGGGGTGCGTCTTTAGGCGATTTTAACGATCCCACTACAGTATTTGCAACTGCTGACGGCACAAATGGAGTAATAGCATTACGTCATTCCGGTCAGGCAGTTTTTAGTTATCTTGACGGACATGTCGCCATCGCGAAAGACACTGCAGTATTAGCAATCGTTGGCGAGTTAACAAAAAATAACACGCTTATAGCAACACCAACTGTTGACCCTATTTCCGGCACTTATCCAAGTCCAAATTATGCTTATAGTCCTATGCCGAGTATTATTACTTATGATCTTAGTAAGCCGTCAAATGGTCTACCGGTTTCTGATTTGAGTTCATTGGGTTACACCGCAACCAAGGCTATGGTAAAGACGGCAGTTGGTTCATGTGGCGCAATATTATTCCAGAGTAATCCACCTAATGTGACATCAGTTACCTATCCGTTCTCCAGTACCGTTGGTATAAGTACCGGATGGGCGGTAACCTATCCTAAAGTAACTGCCAGTGATGCTGCCGGACCACTGGAACCGATGATGCAGACCCCTGCAGGTGTGAAAACTGATAGTTGGTTGCGGTCAAATCTTCAGGAATCTTCTTTTTCTACTATTACCATTAACTTTGCAGGTTATAATCGCTTAATTACTGTAGTTGTGCCAAAACAAAGTTCCGGTGGGTCTGCTATAGTAATGAATATTAATAACAGTACACAGTCAATTCCGGTGCTAAGCGTTACAACCAGTATTTATACAAATGCGAAAATATATCAATTTATGGTTCCATCATCACCAGTAACATTATCATTTAATGACGGTATCAGTGCTAATGGTTGTCGTACTTATCCTGTCCGCGCGTGTGGTGTTTCCGCCATTTATTTAGATAAATAAAATCTGAAAAACTTTTTTAACGCCGGTAATATAATTGATTACCGGCGTTTTTTTATTTGTATATTTATGTAATCATGTAATCAGCAGGATATTACATGATTAGTAGAGAAAATAATACTGTCTTATTTATATTTTCCCTTCGGAGGCTCCTATGAAATTCGGTTATTTTGATGATGCTCAGCGTGAATATGTTATAACTACCCCGCGTACGCCATATCCGTGGATTAATTACCTTGGATGCGAAGAGTTTTTCGGCATTATTTCTAACACCGCCGGTGGATACAGTTTCTACCGTGATGCCCGACTGCGCCGTTTAACCCGCTACCGTTACAATAATATTCCTCTCGATTGCGGTGGCAGATATTTTTATATTAACGATAATGGTGATGTATGGAACCCGGGGTGGATGCCGGTGAAGGCGGAATTGGACAATTATTGTTGTCGTCACGGCCTTGGGTATACCAGCATTACCGGCAGTCGCAATGGGTTGACCGCAGAAGTATTGTATATGGTTCCAATCGGCGAAAATTGTGAAATACACCGGGTGACATTAACAAATGATAGTGATGTAAATAAAGATATTTCTCTTTTCTCGCTACAGGAGTTTTGTTTATGGGACGCTATGGATGACGGCAGTAATTTCCAACGTAACCTGTCAATTGGCGAGGTAGAGGTTGAAGGCAGCACAATTTACCATAAAACTGAATATCGCGAACGCCGTAACCATTACGCGTATTATACCGTTAACGCGGATATTAATGGATTTGATACTGACCGTGATAGTTTTCTCGGTTGGCAAAATGGCCTGCACGAGGCGCAGGCGGTATTTAATGGTAAAACAACTAATTCAATTGCCAGTGGGTGGTCACCCATTGCTGCCCATCAGTGCAATATAACTTTAAAACCCGGCGAAAAACATACATACATATTTATTTTGGGCTATATTGAAAATCCTGTGGAAGAGAAATTTATCAAACCGGGAATTATTAATAAATCGCGTGCACACGCGCAAATGTCACGATTCGCCACTGAAGAACAGGTGGATTGCGCGTGGCAACAATTAAAAGCTTTATGGGATCAGTTGTTATCATACTATCAGGTAAACAGTGGCGACGAAAAGTTAGATCGCATGGTTAATATCTGGAATCCTTACCAGTGTATGGTTACATTTAACATGTCACGCAGCACATCATATTTTGAGTCAGGAATCGGGCGTGGAATGGGTTTCCGCGATTCAAACCAGGATTTATTAGGGTTCGTGCATCAGATTCCGACCCGCGCCCGCGAACGTATTCTTGATATCGCATCCACACAATTTGAGGATGGTGGCAACTGGCATCAGTATCAACCGTTGACAAAAAAAGGCAACGCCATGAATGGGATGGGCTTTAATGACGATCCATTATGGCTTATTCTGGCAACTGCAGCATATATAAAAGAAACTAATGACTGGTCGATTCTTGATGAACAGATATCGTTCGATAATTCCGATAAATCCGCGTCGCTTTACCATCACTGCAAAGCGTCATTTTATCATGTGGTAAATAATCTGGGACCACATGGTTTGCCACTTATTGGTCGCGCCGACTGGAATGATTGCCTTAATTTAAACTGTTTCTCCGAACAACCCGGCGAATCTTTCCAAACCAGTGCCAACCGCGAAGGCAGAACAGCAGAATCGGTATTGATAGCCGGTATGTTTGTTGCAATCGGTAAAGAGTTTGTTGATTTAAGTCGGTTGACCGGTGCGGAAGATGAAGCGATTGCCGCCGAAAATTATATCGACAAAATGCGCGACACCGTATTGCAACATGGTTGGGATGGTGATTGGTTCCGGCGTGCGTATGACTTTTTTGGCAATCCGATAGGTAGTGCGCAAAATGAAGAAGGGCAAATATTTATTGAATCGCAGGGATATTGTGTAATGGCGGGCATCGGCAAAGAGACTGGTCAGGCGCAACAGGCGCTGAATTCCGTGCGTTACCGCTTAAATACCCCGTATGGCATTATGCTGCAACAACCTGCATATTCAAAATATCATTTGGAACTGGGTGAGATTTCTTCTTACCCGCCAGGGTATAAAGAAAATGCAGGCATATTCTGCCATAATAACCCATGGATAATTATGGCTGAGTCCGAACTGGGACGTGGCAACTACGCATGGGAATATTACCGGCAAATTTGTCCGGCTTACCTTGAAGATATCAGCGAAATCCACCGCATGGAACCATATGTATATTCGCAGATGGTTGCGGGTCGTGATGCTATAAACCATGGTGAAGCGAAAAATTCATGGTTAACCGGCACCGCGTCATGGAACTTTATAACTGTATCCCAGTCATTGCTGGGGATTAAACCGGATTGGACCGGTCTGCGCATAGACCCATGTTTACCGGCAGATTTGCGGGAATACAGTATTACCCGCATTTACCGTGGTACAACTTACATTATTAATATTAAACAATCAGATGCCGTTACCGCACTATCTCTGTCAGTGAATGGCAAACAAATGCCCGATAATCTGGTGCCTGCATACCCGCACGGCGAGACGGTAATGGTGGAATGCCTGGTGCCAATGGTGGAAAAAAACTAAATAATGAACTCTTTGAATAATAACATAAAGCATAATCCATACGCGGCATTGCAGGTAGTGGGTTTTCGTAATTTTTTAATAAGTTCTTTGTTGATGCAAATTGGTATGGCAGCACAGTCGGTTGCTATCGGGTGGGAAGTATACCTGCGCACCGGACAGGCAATTTCATTAGGATATGTCGGCGCCGCCCAGGCCATTCCCATGCTGTTGTTTAATTTGCCGGCAGGTTGGTTGGCAGACCGGTATTCCCGGCGAGTTATACTGGTTATCAGCCGATTGGGTGTAATATTATGTTCGCTGGGTTTGGCATATGTATCATTTTATAAAGGTCAAACCATATTATTATATGGACTTTTATTTTTGGATGCTACATTTATGACCCTGGGCTCATCAGCAGGTTCCGCAATTATGCCGATGCTGGTACCGCGGGATATGCTGGAAAATTCCATGAAATGGCGGTCAAACACCTTTCAGATATCATCGATGATTGGTCCGGCACTGGGTGGGTTAATATTGCAATGGAGTATCCCTGCAACATACCTCACAAACGCGGTATTTGCGTTTTTATTTTTAATTATATTATTCACCCTAAAGTTGCCTTCACAGGTGGAAAAGAAAGAACCAATGACACTGACATCGTTGTTCGCCGGTGTCAGGTTTGTCTGGCAAAATAAAATATTGTTATCAACTATATCATTGGATATGTTTGCTGTGCTGTTGGGTGGTGCCGTTTATCTGCTGCCAATTTACGCCAAAGATATTTTACATGTTGGTGAATGGGGTTTGGGACTTTTGCGTGCTGCCCCGGCGGTTGGTGCCCTGGCGATGGGCACATTATTGGCACATTTACCACCGATGAAACGCGCGGGCAGTGCAATGCTGTGGGCGGTTGCTGGTTTCGGCGCAGCAACAATCGTCTTTGGTATCTCTCACAACTTCTGGCTTTCCATGTTTATGCTGTTTTTAACCGGAGTATTTGATAATATCAGCGTTATAGTGCGGCATTCACTGGTGTTAATATTAACCCCAGATGAAATGCGCGGACGGGTATCCGCGGTAAATAATATCTTCATCGGTTCATCCAATGAAATAGGCGGTTATGAATCAGGATTAGTAGCACAAAGATTCTCACCGCTAATCTCGGTTGTCAGTGGCGGCATTGGCACCCTGGTAATAATAGCCATCTGGGCATACATATTCCCGGTATTAAGAAATTTTGGTGCTTTATCCGGAGCAACAGAATTGAAAAAAGATGAAAACGAAGACATTTAAATTATTTTTTTTGTTACACAGAGATGCACAGAGAAGACACAGAGATCCACGGAGGTTTTTGAATGGTGAAGAGTGAAATTTGGAAGAGTGAAATTTATGATTATTGGGTAGCAATCTATTGCAATGCCAATAATTTTTAATTTTACATTTTTAATTTTTAATTATAAAAACCCTCTGTGCATCTTTGTGTAATAATAATCAATTTTTATTTGACATCAAATTTATGACATTTGTCATCGTTATTGTATCGTTTTCGGGTAAAATATATTTAACCGAGGTGATAATGATGGCAAAGAGAAATTGTCCCGGGCAAGATACCCAATACTGGACACCGGAAAATATATTTGAAGAACCTTGCGCGCATTGTGGTGAATTGATTGAATTTTTTAAAGACGATCTGCGCCGCAAGTGTAAAAATTGTGAGAAATATACTGTAAACCCGCGCAACGACATGGCATGTGCCGCCTGGTGCGCCAGTGCCGCCGAATGTTTGGAGCAGTTGGGCAGGGGAACAGATAAAGAAGATTAAGTATAATTGAAACGATATCGGTTTAAATATAAACAATGACCGGACACCCATAGGTGGTTGTCCGGTCATTTTGTTGTTGTCGATATAAAGAAGCTTTTGCAAAACCTGTCTGAATTGTAGGGAATGCCGTCCCCGGCATTCCGTTAATAGGGAGTTTCTATCTCAAAAAGAAACGCCGGGGACGGCGTTCTGTACAAAAAAATAGATATAATTGGGTTTTGCAATTCCCTGTAAAAACTGTTTATATAATTTTCAGAGATTTGTTAAATTGCGTTTAGAATTAAAAATAATGGGAATAATTGGTACGGTTTTATGATGTTATGATACGATTGTTTCATTAAAAACTTTACACTTACAGGCTTTGGCCATGCAAGGCCGGATGCAAACCCAGGCTGTAAGTGTTGAAAGATAAAGGAGGTCAATATAATGTTAATTATAGCATTGTGGATTGTCGGGACTGTATTGGTACTGTGGTTTATTATCTATTTGATAGGAATCAGAGTAATCAGATCTACCGAAGTAGGGATTGTCGAAAAATGGTGGTCAAGCAAGGGGTCGCTGGATAAATCCATCCTTGCGCTATGTGGAGAAGCT
>CAZNLA010000300.1:0-6683 GCA_964573385.1 uncultured bacterium | reverse complement strand
GCAATAGCTATTCGTTTACCCCGTCAACAGCAAAAACCTACAGTGGAATTACGGTAATAGCAAAAGACACCGGTGGAGTTGACCCATTGGCAATAGTAACAGCACCAGTTATCAGTTTTGTGGTAGTAAAATAGTATTGTTACACAGAGATGCACAGAGGAGACACAGAGATGCACGGAGGGTTTTTGTAATTAAAAATTGTATTGTTTATTACAAAATAGCTTATCATTAAACATGACCATTATCAGATTCAGTCTCAGTTTGGAACTGGGCGGGAGCCCGGCTATATCCGGTAACAGTAGATAGACAGCTAACATATCTGTTTATTGAAAACTGGATAGCCGGGCTCCCGCCCTGTTCCAAACTGTGACCAAACTTGATAAGTATCTATATGCTGCAGGAAAATATTTTTCATTTTTCATTTTGCATTTTCAATTAATTCCCCCTTCAAAAGGCTATATCTGGTAACAGTAGATAGACAGCTAACATATCTGTTTATTGAAAACTGGGGAGCCGGGCCGCGACCCTGTTCCAAACTGTGACCAAACTTGAAAGGTATCTATATATTGAAAACTAAATAATTTTACATTTTGCATTTTTAATTTTTATTAAATTTCACTCTTCAAAAGGCTATATTTGGTAACAATAGATAGATAGCTAACACATCTGTTTATTGAAAACTGGATAGCCGGGTTCCCACCCAGTTCCAAACTGTGACCAAACTTGATAGGTATCTATATATTGCACCCCAATAATTTTGCATTTTGCATTTTGCATTTTCAATTTTTAATTATTAAAACCCTCCGTGCATCTCTGTGTCTCCTCTGTGCATCTCTGTGTAATAAAAAAAAAATTTTCATTTTTCATTTTCAATTTTTAATTAAGCTTCACCCTTCATCACCTTTTATTATGTAATTTTATTAAATAGATTTATTTAAATGGGAATTTGTCTTGATTTTGGGGGATTTTTAGATTAAAATCATTTTACTGTAATCAATCATAACGGAGCAATTTATGAAAAATTTTGTTAGGGTTAATCCTAAGGGTCAGTTTGAGTTGGATGGGCAACGGTGGTTTTGCAATTCCACCATTTATTATGGTCGTTACCCCGGGTCGTGTGGGCCGGATTGGTGGCGGGATGGGCGGTGGGAATTGAACGCGGCGGAGTTTGACCGGGATTTTGCCGGAATGGCAGCAGTTGGTATTAACCACGCGGCGATGTTTTTTCATAATGATATGTTTTTTGATGATGGCAATATAATTCCCGGGTCAATGGAACGTATGGATATTATTGTTGCTGCCGCAAAACGTGCCGGCATTCGCATCAGCATTTTTTTGGGACCATTCATCGATTCGCCGACAGCATATAAACAGATAACCGGCAGGGTGTGGGAGATGGATAACCGCTGGTTGCCGTCGTTTAACCCAACCCTGCATGAAGCGTATGTATTACAAATAAAGCCATTTGCCGAACGTTATTGCAACGAACCGACAGTGATGGCCCTGACCGACCGTATTGACCGGTTTCACAAAGGATTCGACAATGTCGCCATACCGTTTAACCTTAAAGAAGAATGGCATGGGTGGTTGGAACAGCGATATGGTTCATTTAATTCTTTCACTGAAGCGATGGGTGGTCCGGATGTGCTGGAAAACCGACCGAAGAATTACGGCGAAGTTTTGTTACCACAGGAAAGTGTATGGAGCGGATCGCTGAAAAATCCGTTGAGTTACGACTATATCTTGATGCAGAAAAAAAGCATCGGCGATGCCCACGCGCGGTTTGACGCGGAAATTAAGAAATTCGCCCCGAAACAGTTTATCTGGACTCCATTTGAAGGCAACACCAATACCTGGGCAATGCTGGATGGATTTTCGCCGGAGACAAAAAAACTGCAGGCGATTTGGATGGAATATTATTTCTTTGAAATGACCCGTCCCAGTTATGTGCAGCCATTTGAAGAATGGGTGCATACCCGCGAGATTCACCATGCCCGTTTATCGCACCAGTTGCCGGTGGTATACCATGCCGCCTACCTGATGGCGCGATACCTGAAACTGTCGGTACAGCAACCGGTTGTTATATGCCACGGCGGATGGCAGGATTCACCCGCATACGGCACCGAAACCCTGGAGCACCAGACTGCCATTATCGACCGGGTCAATGCCGCGTGTCTGGCGGCGGATGCTGATGGTTGGCATTACTGGAACTGGCGTGATGACAATGCGTCATGGGCAGGCAAGCAACAGGAACGATTTGAAAATCCGACACAATATTTCTTCCAGGGAGAATCGTTGGGGATGAACGATTTCAACGGATTCCCCAAACCGGTGATTTCGCTGGTTTCCCGTTATTCCCGCGAAGCATCGCGACGTGCCGAAAATGACTTGCCGGTGAAAAAAAGCGACGCTCTGTTGTTGTCATCATCACCGCGAATGTATAGCCTTTTCCGCCGGATGGCATTGCCCACCGCCTGTGCGGTAAATGGCGCGTTTGTGCGTAATGGTGTGGAACCGGATTATCTGTGGAGTGCGCAAAACGAATTGCAGATATCGCAGGAAACGCTGAATACCTACCGTATGGTTGCCATTGCCGATAATATGTACGAACGCGATTTTAAGGAAATGCCGGAAAAATTGCTTGCCTATGTTGAGCAGGGCGGCACACTGTATCTACCATTGGATGTGTGGGAATCGTTTAAGGACGAACATGGCGTGATATACAAAAATGCCGCATTAACCAGATTAAGCGGTGTCGACCCTAATGGTGTGGAAGACTGGCCAAACGCAAAAATACCGGCAACCAACTGGCCATACCCCACCCCGGCATCACAGGAAGCGAATATGGATGTGCAGGCTTTCCCGCGGTTGTCATGGGGTATCTGCCCTGATTTCCGCCACCTGGCGGCTTATCCCGAAAAGTTGAGCCTGTTGGGTTTCCGCAGCACTGATGACGATATTTTCACCCCGGTGCCGGCACTGGTGAATGGCGCGGAAGTAATCGCGGTTGGCAAGTTCCCCGCCGGTTCGCGCCCGTTATTTTACCGTCACCAAATCGGCAAGGGTTGGGTATACGTAAACGCCTGGACCAACAACGTATTCCGCGATTGCGAAACCCGACAGGACTACGGCGGATGGGAATTCGATTGGATGATAGATATCCCATTGATGACCAGCAAGGTACGCGATGCCGACCTGACAAAAGGCGCGTCCATATGGCTACGCAACACCTGGGGTTATTTCTGGAAACAGATGTGAGGGTGGTTGGGGTAGTAAAAATTAAACAAGTTATTATCAAACTTTAATATTAAACTCCCCTCCTTGGCAAGGAGGGGTGGCCGAAGGACGGGGTGGTTATGTGAAGATAGAAGGTTGAAGAATGAGGGGGAAATTATTTTTCTCACATTAATCTTCACTCTTTTCAACCACCCCCTGCCCCCTCCTTGCCAAGGAGGGGAGTTATTTTTGATTTCAGAAGGCAATAAATTGCTGAAGTGTAGGGGGGGAAATTATGAATAAATTTTATAAATTGCTGTTTGCGTTTATTGTAACAACCGTTTTTTTTAAATTAGCTATGGCCGATCAGAAGACTGTTGTTATTGATGATATACCTAAAATTTATGGTGGGTTCACCGTTTCCCCCGATGGCAGTCGGTTGTTTTTTGCCGCTAATAAATTCCTGGTTTTTGATGCTGCAGGTAAATTAGTTGACCAGATTGGCACGCCTAACGCGTCATCACCACGGGTTATTGTACCTACCGCGGACGGGTGGTATATTGCCATCACCAGTTATGCCGCAGGGCATGTCGCGTTGGTACGTCCGGATGGCACCGAGGCAAAGACACTGGTGAGCAAAGGCAGCGGTATAAAAAATCCGCATTATGATTCAACCGGATGGACAAGTCCCACCGGTGGCGCGATTGATACCATTAACAAACGAATTTTTCTGATTGATACCACTGTTGCTCCCCGTGATGACCGCAAGATACCCGACCCGGATTGGACACGGGTTATAATGTATGACTTTGACGGCAATTATATTCGCGACTTTAATTGTTACGATGCCTATGCCGCCGACGCCAAAGCTAACGATGCGCAACGTACCTGGTACCGCGACATTGCTTTTGATTCAACACAAAAATTGCTTTATATGGCGGCAGTCGCCAGCAAAGAATTGCAATGTTATGATTATGACGGAAAATTCGTAAATAAAGTAAAGGTTCCTTTTGGTGGTGAATTTGGCGGGGTGGCGGTATTTCCGGATGGTCGGGTGGCAACTTCAACTGGTCGCGACATCACCGTCTACAATCAGGATTTGACGGTGAACACCACTGTTGTATTGCCGAAAGAGGTGCAACAGGCAACGTTATATGGTTTGGAAACAGATGCAAATGGCAAATTATACGCGTCATTCAATGATTCCAGCATTACATTTGTTCGTTGGTCGACAGATTTACAAACGGCAGAAGTAATAGGTCCCAAATATCAAAAAATTAATGTTGATTTCCCCGATCCGGCATTAACCGCCGGGAAAACATTTAACATAAAAGCAAGCTTGGTGGGACGACCTTTGCCGGAGAATATGAACCAGTGGCAGGTCATAGCGCGTCCGGGTGACGGCAGCAATCTGAAATGGCAAAAATGGATATCCAATTATAAAGATGGCAGCCTGGAAGTCACACCGCCAAATGATATTCAGGGAATATATGATGTCGCGATAAAGTTTGGCGATGGTCCGATAGAATGGTCTGACCGCGACCGGGATTTATATATTCAGAAAACTGTGGCATTGCTTCCGGCGGGTGCGGTGAAATGTTTATCAATTTTCACGACAAATGGTCGTCAGGCTTTCAGGCAGGGAGAAACTGTATCACTAAAACTAATCCAGCGAACCCCGGATGCGAATGAAGAAATAGAAGCAACGCTGCAATTACAGCCTGTACCTGCGTTAAAAACCGCGATACGTGAGGAAAAAGTTAAAGTTAAAGGCAATTCATCGTTGGAAATTGCTGCAGATTTCACCAAACGGCTTGCACCCGGCAGATATTTACTGACGCCCATCGCAACTGGATACGCGTCTTACCCCATTACAATTGATATCAGTTCAAATCAGGTTGATTCGCCGATGCAGCGAATTATGTACCACGAATTTGGCGGCAATGTTTTTGATGATACCAATAACCTGGCAGATAATGCTGAAAAGATGAACCTGATTCAGAATTGGACCGCGGCAGTTAAACGATTAGGGTTTACCCGCGAAACGATACGCGATTCGGCCCAACCGAATGCCTGGCGACATGATGCCGCCCCGGCGAACCTGGCGAACACAGGATACGCCCCGGCAGAATATTACCGTTATCCGCAGGGAGGGTGGGCAACGCAATACTACCTTGACCGCGCGACAGACAAGGGAGTCAACGTCGACCTGCAAATTATTGGCCATTGCGGCGCGGTGCGATGTAGCGATCAGTCATTAAGCGAACTTAATACTGTATTACAAAAACAGACACAAAGTTACAGCATTAACCCGTCATTTTATGGTTTTAACTACAACGACGAGATGTTCGTGAACTCACCATACGGCGGATTACAACAGTCGGATAAAGATTTTTATAATAAAGCAAAAGATGAAAAGTTCAAAAACCGCCCAACCGCCGAAGTAGGTGAATATATCATGGATGTGATGTATGACAGTTTTAACACTGCGGTAAAACAGGCCAACCCGGCGATGAAAACCACTTCCGCGCCGATGTGGCAGTTCCCGGCGGTGGAGAGCAGTTACGCGCCATCAATATACAAAGGCATGTCAGAAAGTTATACCCACTTCTTATCCGAGGGATATTCCGTGCCATGGTACCCGGCACAGTCGGTAGAAATGCTGCGACGACCGGGCAAACCGATTATGGGGGTATTTGATAACCTGTACGACAGCAGAATGTCCGGGGAACGATATCTGAAAAATTCCATGCAGATTCTTGCCCGTGGCGTACAGGGAGTTGGCGCGCAACATACCGCACCATTTATGGATATTAATGGCGCATCCGCCTACAAAATAGCCAACAAATTGGCAATGACATATGGACCGATTTTCGCGGAAATCCCCACCGCCAATGAAGGCGCGATTCTGTATTCAAAAACCCAGGATTACACCGAAACCCGCAACGGCATGGGCACCCCACAATGGGAACGCGCATTTGAATTAATGGCTACCGGGTTGATGGCGGGTATACCGATGAATATTGTCTACGAAGAAGATGTGGCGGCGGGTTGGTTGCTGGATGGAAAGAAACCGCGGGTGCCGATGTTTTTCCTGGTGGGGATGAAACAGCGATTGCCAGCAGGTGTGGAAGACGCATTGAAAAAGTATGTTGACGCCGGTGGCAAACTGTTTACAGACGCTGCGACAGAATATGGCATTGGTGACTGGACAAAAGATGTCACCGTAAAAGACCCGGAAGCGTTTTTACGCAGAATACGCGAAAGACAAGTGGAAAAAATACGTAATCCTTTCACCCGGTTAGGTTCCGGGTTAAATGTGGTGGTAAAAAACCTTAAAGAATGGAATTACCCGGCAGAACCTGCCCCGCAAAAGGTATTGGACACCGTACCGGATTTGTTGGAATGGCTGATTAACTGGAATGATTTGTATGACACCAATGATTTTAAAGATACAAAATTATCAG
>CAZNLA010000299.1:0-6691 GCA_964573385.1 uncultured bacterium | reverse complement strand
TGATTTGTGCAAGCGGAAGCTATAAAAGGCAACGGCGAGAGCAACCCGAAATTAATATAAAGGGCCAAACCAGGTGAGATCATGTCGGTCTACAACAGGGGTAATTACTTCCCTGCACTAATTATACTAAATTTAATTAATAATTGCAATGGAGGGTGTTTTTTAGGCCGTTATCAACAAAATCCATACAAAAAAGTCCGGATTTTGTTGATAACAGTCTAAAACTTAAAACTACCAAACAAGAGTAACCCTCCGGCCGGCTTCTTCGGCGGAGGGTTGATAAGTACAACTATACAAGTCTGAAAGTTGACCTTGTATAAGAACTATTTTTTGTTAAGCATGCTGGCGTATTTTTTGTTAAATCTTTCAACACGGCCTGCGGTGTCAAGAATCTTCTGCTGACCGGTGTAAAACGGATGACATGCAGAGCAGATTTCAACGCGCATTTCTTTTACTGTTGAACGAGTCTGAAAGCTATTTCCGCAACCACAAGTAACGGTAGCATTAAAATAATTTGGGTGTATCCCGGATTTCATTTTTCCATACCTCTGAATTTTCGTTGGCGCAGTAGTATAACACTTTATTTACAACAAATTCAAGTGTTTATTGCAGGTTTTTCGGTAAAATGGTAATAAATTTTCCAGAAAAATAGATTTCAGCGTCTAAAGATGCCGATATCGCGCTTAAGCCGCTATTTTCATTTACATTATTTGCCGGTTGTTTTTTCAATAATTCATCAGCAATCAATATAGTTGACCTGTCTTTTGCCGCGGCTTTTTGCAATATTATCGCGGTTTCATTATTCAATTTTGTATCTTGTTTTATCAGCAGATATCTACTTTTATTTATGGTTGTTCCGGCATCATCATTAACTTTTGCCGTTATAATCTTCCCATGCGTTTTAATGGTAACCGTATCGCCAGTTACATCAGTCAGTAATATTTGTGGTTCTTCTGCCACTGCTGACATTATGCTGGCATGTGGCACCATGAAAGCACTACCGTTTGCGTTTGGATCACCTTTTCTTGTTGGCGCCCAATCTTTCCCGTTTCTTCCATTATTCTTGCTGGCATCTGTTGCTATATTGCTGTCTGCTATTGCCGCGCCACCATATGATTCTATTTCTGCCGGTTTTGCTGACGCGTTAAGAGAATCAGATTTGGATTTTTCCTTTATTTTACTTTTATTTGAATATGAAAAGTTATTTTCATTTATTGTTATTGAATCATTACTAATTGTGGCACTATCCGCGGCAATACCAGCAGGCAATTTAGCGACATTTACACCGGGTTCATCACCCGGTTTGGACTGAATAACCGGACTATTTTTACCCAATGCCGCTACTTCTTTTTTTGTTTCCATATTTTTAACCGGTGGCATATTTGTATAAGTTACTGTTGTTTCGGGCACTGGTTTTTTTTGCAAATTGCCGGATCTGCCATAACTTATAGCTTTTGGCGCGGAAACCTTATTGGAATTAACTTCTTGCTGTGGCGCAGGCGTCGGTGGTGTTTTTGCCCCTTTTCTTTTTATTCCTTTTGCTACAACTACATTGTCATTGCTTTCAATGTCTGCGCTTTCTGTATCTTTCCGGAATGCCTGTTCTTTAGTAGTACTAAAAACTGACTTATTCACGGGTTGCTGATTTATTAATATAACCCCAATAACCATTGCGGCAACTGCTGCACCTAATGCCGGCAACAGGAAAAACCGGGGCTTTTTAATAGCTTTTCGTCGTGCTGCCGACCGCGCGGTAAAATCCGCCGGTATTGGTTCTACCGGCAATTCATGCAACATTTTAATTAGGTCTTTAAAATTTTCCAGTTGTTTCGTGCATTCTTTACATTTTTCCAGGTGTGCTTCTAACTCCGTCCGCGTTTCTGTGTTTAACGCGCCGTCGATATAATCTGTATACAACTCGGAAAATTCACTGCATTTTCGCATTTTATTGTCTCTTATATATAATAACTGTCAATTGCCTCATAATGTTCCACGTAATTTTTCTATTTTTTCACGCAGAGTATGGCGCGCACGGTTTAACCGTGATTTAACTGTTCCCATGTTCAATTTCATAACATCAGCAATTTCCAGATAACTCATTCCCTGCACATCAAACATCACAATTATCATCCTTGCTTCGGGTGTTAATTCTGCCATGCATTGTTGAATTATCTTTGCGTCTGTTGATTTTATAATAATATCAGCAGGATCCGCGTTTTCGGCGACAAATTCGGGTTCATTCTCACCTTCAGCGGTGATCTCCGCGAAATTTAATGGCCGTTTCTTCCGCCGTTTCATCTCGTCAAAACAAAGATTAGATGTTATACGATACATCCATGAACTTAAGGGTGCATCCCATTTAAACCGTGGCAATGCCTGATAAATCCGCATGAATGCTTCCTGGGTTATGTCATCAGCATCGTCGCGATTATCCAATAAACGATACGCGAGATTAAAGATACGTGGCGCGCAATAACTGACCAGGTTATCAAATGCAACCTCGTCACCTTTTTGCGCGCGACGCGCTAACTCTTCTTCCCGTATATCAACTTTATTGGACAATTTATTTAACTTCCACGCCTTTTTCACCCGCTTTAATCTCGCCTATCAACCATGCAGTCTCACCTGCGTCCTTCAGGCGGTTCATAATTTCAGCACAGTTCGCGCTTGAAGTTACGATGGTGAAACCTATGCCCATGTTAAAGGTGCGGTGCTGTTCCTGCAGTGGTAATTTGCCCTGTTCGCATAACCATGTAAATACCGGTTGGTGTTGCCATGTTGCTGAGTCAAGGTATGCCCGACAACCGGCAGGTAATGAACGCACCAGGTTTCCTATTAAACCGCCACCTGTTATATGCGCCATACCATTAATAAGGTTATCTGCAAGTAATGGATGTATTGAGTTTGCGTATGATTTGTGAACCCGCAACAATTCGTCAGCAACGGTATTACCCCAGGGGAAGATATCATTTACCTTTAATCCGGCGATATCAAATACCAGACGTCGCGCCAGAGAATAACCATTGGTATGCAACCCGTTAGACTTCAGACCAATAACTACGTCACCGGGTTTGATATTCTCTCCGGTTATCACTTTTTCTTTATCCACCATACCTACAATAAATCCTGCCATGTCATACTCGCCAATGGTATACATATCAGGCATTTCCGCTGTTTCACCACCAATTAAAGCGCACCCATTTTCGCGGCAGGCAATGCTTAAACCCTCTACCACTGCCGAGGCCACCATCGGGTCCAATTTACCGCAGGCAAAATAATCCAGAAAAAACAGTGCGCGTGCCCCCTGAACCAAAATATCATTTACGCAATGGTTCACCAGGCATTGCCCCACGGTATTATGCCGGTCAGCAGCGAAGGCTAACTTTAATTTTGTCCCTACACCATCCGCGCTTGATACCAGCACAGGGGTCTTTATTCCGCTTAAATCAGGGGCAAACATGGCACCAAATGACCCTAATTCTGCTAATACACCATTGTTGAAAGTTGAACGCACATGTTTTTTCATCATCTCCACCGCGCGTTCACCCGCGTCAATATCTACACCGGCGTCCCGGTAGGTAATAGGTTTTTGCTCGGACATTGTTATCTCCCTTTCATAAGAGTTATTCATTCACTATTAATGATTACTATCGCGGTGAATAATATCCTGACAGTTAATTTTTCAGAATATCATTCATTAGTTCTGTAATAGATGCGTAAACTATTGCACCGGTATTGCGCAACCTGTTTACTGACGCGTGCCCACAGGGTATTAATGCGCAGTCAATATTCAACGCGGAAGCAACTTCGTAATCGTGCGGGGTATCACCTATCATGATAATTTCACCAATATTGCAATCTTTACACCCAATAATGTATTGCATACCACGTTCTATTTTACCACCGGCAAGATAATCAGTAACCCCTATCAGGTCATCAAAATAATACTGCAATTCCAATCGCTTAGTTGCAATATTTAACCTGTTTTGCTCTAATGCGGATAATATCGATTGCCGATACCCGCGTTTTTTAAACTCAGTTATCGCCGTTATTCCGCCTTCCCGTACCGGGCATTCCAGTTCGTGAAGATCATATTCATCTATAAATTCTTTCGCTAAAGATGTATAAGATTCCTTTTTGAAATCAAATCCTACATGATGGTAATAATCAATAACCGGAAAACCAAACTCTTCCTGGTATTTTTCCTGGGTTACCATTGGCATTCCACGCTTAGCCAGCATACGGTTAATAATATCAAAGCAAACCTTTGAATCATCAAGCAATGTGCCATTCCAATCCCAAATAATATGTCGGTAATTTTTCACAGTTGAATTTTAACATTTTTAGCGGGCAAAAGGTAGAGGAAGGGAATTTAGATAAATATTGTATGCATAATCTCTGTTAAACCTGGTAACAGCAGAAATATAAGTAGTAACTTTGTTGATAACTGGATTAGCCGTGCTCCCGCACTGTTCCAAACTGTGACCAAATATGAAAGAAGAATGTTAATCGTGAATCAAGTATTATGCTTTCAAAGTGACTTTATGTGAAATTTCTGTTTTGATTTTACATAATAAAATTCGTAATTCGTAATTAGTAATTCCTAATTTCATTAGATATTTGGTAAAATCAGTAATCATGTTTAAAAAGATAATTATTCCGATATTGATTATTATTGTGGTTATTCCATTGATAATATTTATGAAAAACAGAATAAAAGAGAATGGGATAAAACAGGCCGCCTGGGATAGTTTACAAAAATGGGCTATGACAGCATCTCCGGGGGATTTGCTGAAAAATAATATTCAATTAGCCTGTAAAGATGGTGTCGAATGGGAACCACTGCATTACCAGGATGAAGAGATTAAGTTTTTATATAGCGACAGTCCGGAGTATCTGTATAACGATTCATTGGGCAAAGCGGTGTCATATATGCGGTTAACCGATGATGATAAATACAGGATAAACAGCAAAGAACAGATGAAATTTGGCATTGGCATGTATCATATAAATAAAACAGAAGACGCAATGAAACAACCGATACCAAATCCTGTTAAAATAATGGTTATAAACCGTGGCACCCGCAACAAAAATGGTAATGTTTTAAAGAATAATGCGAATGCTGAAGTAGAATTGATGAAAGGCGCCCATGGCACAACTATCGGCATGCCGGTATACGGCGGCAAGGAATGTGTATTTAATTGGTTGAGTAAACCGAATGTGCCAACAGCAAAATTCACCATAACACCGGGAAAATCGCAGGTTATTTTTACCAAAATGTTGCCGGGTGATACCGGGATGAATGCCAAGTTTGACCTTGTCGCCACTAATGCGTATTTTTTGGATGTGTATATAATATTTGGCGATGTGAAAAATAATGATAAGATAGCATTTGCGCCATATGGTATAACCATCGGCACTAATAGCGGTACCGGCACATATTGGAAAAGAAAAATGCTACCGGAAATTGGTAATCTCCCGTTTGACCCGACGAATACAAACCGCAATAATAAGGTGCATTACCGATATATGAAATACAAAGTAACCGCGGATACCCAATATCTGGTGGATGAAAGTTGGGAAATGCGTCCAAATAATCCCGGAAAAGAACTGGTGATTTCAAAAGGCGGCAAACGCCGGGCATTTAAAGGTGATTACAATGTTGAATACACCATCACTATACCGGTAATAACTCACGGCAAACCAGCACAATTCGCCATTATCGACACCCAACGATTCGGGTTATACGCCGGTGCCGCCAAGACCCCGGATGGTAATGTAGTAAAATTACCGAATATCGCAAATGAATTGATAGATTTTGACCCGAAAGGCGAAGGCGCATTGATAGCCAGGCCAACAATAACCGGGAATGGAGTCAGCGAATATTCCTTCACCTGGGCACTATCCGGCGGGTCCTACGGCGACCAGGATTTCCTGTTAATCCCATTGGGTGAGAAGAAATAAATATTTTCTGTTTAATACCTTTATTCAACCATTTAACAGGCATTTATGCAATATATCGGTTAAAATATCTATCCTGATTGCCTTTATTTTCTTATCTATATAATTTTATAAATAAGATTTTTGCCATTTTCTTATTTATAAATCTTGCATTCTATAAGTCTGATCGGTCTGATCGGTCTGATTTATCGGATTTTTATAAAAAATGACAAATTAAGCAAAAGTTCAGTTACAAAATAGTCGAGAAATTCGTAATTCGTAATTAGTAATTAACCTTATTTCCCCGGTATAAAATGCAATAGCCTTTTATTTCGCATATTTTTTCAAATTGGTTTACCGCATAGTTGTCTGTCATGCCTGCGATGAAGTCGCATACTTGTCTGGCGTGGTCAGGCACTGATTGGGTGGGGGTGGCGTTGGGCAGATTTTCCGGGTATTCCATAAAATGGTGGAACAGGCCGTGGATGGCGTCACTGATGAAGAGGCGCGAGTCCTGTGGCATTGATCGCGCGGTATATATGGTTTCATACATGAAGTTTTTCAATTTATTGGTGGTTATTGTCATTTCCGGTGACATTTTAATACAGGATAAATCGTTGCTTGCGGTTATAACATCATCCACCATAGCGGTTAGGCGGGTGCTATGGGTCAGGCCTAATACCTGCAACACATCATCTGGCAGTTCATCCAGTGTCAATATTCCACTTTCCAACGCGTCATCAATATCATG
>CAZNLA010000298.1:0-6702 GCA_964573385.1 uncultured bacterium | reverse complement strand
AACCGGAGTGGGTTTATATCAGATTGGGAATCCTTATATATATTTTACCAGCACCAGTTACATATTCTCTTCCTAATTCGCCGGTAGCTATTATTTCGTCTATTCCCAGTGCCAACGCAAACTCTCCTATCTCCTGGTGTATCTCTTTTTCCATTCCACCCAATTCGCGCATATCCGCAATAACAGCAATTTTTCTGTTACCCGGGCATTCCGCTAAAAACTCCAGGGTTGCCTGCATTGCTGCCGGGTTTGCATTGTATGTATCATCAACCACAGTGTAACCATCTATAGTTGTAAAAACTTGCATCCGACCTTTTTCACCATAATAATTCGCAAGACCTTCAGCTATTAACTCCAAAGATATCCCGGAATTAAAACCTACTGCTGCCGCGGCAAGCGCATTTTGTACCTGATGCCTGCCGGGTACAGACATATTAACCCGGACAGAAGCAAAATTAACCTTTAAATCAAATGCTGCGCACCCACCCGGCATAATTTCAACATTTTCTGCTTTTATATCACTATGAGGGTGTAAACCAAAGGTGAATATCTCGCCTTTCGCGTGTTCACAAAGCATGGGGAAATATGCGTCATCAAATGGCAATATACTTAATGCAGATTTCGGCATTTCATCCAGCAATTCCGCTTTAGCATGGGCAATCGCTTCCTGTGACCCCAGTAACTCCATATGTGTCATTCCTACATTTGTTATAACACCAATTGTTGGTCTTGCAATAGCGGTAAGATATCCAATTTGTCCCCTACCCCGCATTCCCATTTCTACAACTGCCGCGTTATATTCATCAGATAATTTTAATAATGTTAAAGGCAGACCGATTTCATTGTTAAAATTCGCTTCTGTTTTTAAAACTTTATATTTTTGTAACAATACTTTTGCTGTTAATTCTTTAGTAGTTGTTTTCCCAGCACTTCCTGTAATTGCAATTATAGGAATTTTATATTTTCTACGATGAAAACGTGCTATTCTGCCATAGGCATAAACAGTATCAACAACTTCAATCAAATTCCAATCGCCATCCTTAGGTTCAGATACTCTGGTATTTACTCCGTCAATGCTTTTGCATATTATAGCACCCGTTGCACCGGATTTTTTTGCTTGTTCCAGATAAGTATGTCCGTCAAAGTTATCACCTTTAAGGGCAACAAATAAATCACCGGGTTTTACCATGCGCGAATCAGTAGCTATTCCGGTAAATTTATCAGAAGTACCTTTAACTAACCAATGCCCATCAATTGCTTCAAGAATATTATAAATTGTAAATTTAGCCATATCAGTACTATTTTAATACTTCTCATTGAAAATGTCATTCGACCAAAATTATCATATGTCGCACAAAACCACATAAACAGGTATAATTACTGAGGAAGTCGGTTAAGTGGTTGCCTCATTAATATGGGGAGGAAAGTCCGGACTCTGCAGGGCAGTGTGCTTGTTAATGGCAAGGCGGGGTGACCCGACGGAAAGTGCAACAGAAATTAAACCGCTCAGCAATGAGTAAGGGTGAAATGGTGCGGTAAGAGCGCACCGGCGGTATGGTGACATGTCGGCCAGGTAAACCCCACACAGAGCAAGGGACGATAGGGATGCCCCGTTAAATCGGGACGCGGTTGCCCGCCGCCAGACATCCGGGTGTCCCGCTTCAGGTATGTGGCAACATATATCGCAGATAGATAATCACTCGCGACAAAATCCGGCTTATCGACCGACTTCCATAATTATTTAATATCATAACATTTAATCTCTAATAGGACTATATAATACATGACCTGTTCCTGTATTGCTGTGGGAACTACTTCAGAAAATAGCATTGATAGGAAAATTTAAGAATATTAAGTCATGTTCAATTAGTGATAAACAATAAGAAAATTTATATATTTGACAAGTCTAAACCACTGTTTTATTATTATAAAACAGATTGATATTAATTCTATAATATCATAATATTAACAAAAGGGGATACAAATGCTTTTGTATGAATATCGTATCCGAGATGAGTTTGAACGAGTTAAACAAATGGCAGAAAGACTCAAATCTAAAGCAAAATCAAACGGTTCATTTGATGAATTATTCATTGATACAGAAAACCTATCTTCTTTGTTCAAAATTTTAGAAGAAATTCTTCCGCAAGAATTGCATGGAATAAGTGAGTTTCAACAACATCATAATTTCTGTATTTATTATTTAAAGAAAGAAAATAGTTACAATTATCTTCAAAATATATCATGTATTTGTGATAATGATCTCCCACTATTAGAGAGTAAATTTCGAGACTGGTGTTCAAATAGTATCCATTATGATAAAGAGATAGTTGAAAAGACAACTAATTTACTTGTTCGCCGTGAGTATGATTCTGTTGTTCGAAAAGCGTTTGTTATATTAAAATCACGACTTGTTAAAAAATTTAACATTGCAAATGACATCGATGGAGAGGAGTTAGTAAATAAAATATTTGGTAGTAATGGATTAATATCAAGACAAGTAGATCAGAATGAATGTCAAAGTATGCGAAACTTATTATCAGGTATGTATGGTATATTTCGAAATAATTTTAGTCATAATGATGTTGAAATACATTACCATGAAGTAGATGCAATATTATCAATGATAAATTACATCCTTAAATGTATTGATAAATACTGATCATATCAATAAAAATAAAACTTCACAGCAATCATTATATTTGTTGCGAAAAACACTTACAAGGATATAAGTAAGTATCTAATATGGGAGAAAAAATATCAAAAATTAAAGGGGTAATTACGGTTGTAGCGAGATGCAACGAAACCCGATCTCGTTGTCGAAATAGTTCGGGTAGTTGTAGCCGCGAAATACGCCGCGGAGGGTGTAGTTGACGCCGAGATTCCACGAATGGCTCCGCCGCACGCGGTACTCTCCTGTTACCGGGCCAGTAGGATTTCTCACCGGTGCATTCTTATAATAATCAGCACCATACCAATCCGCACACCATTCACACACATTGCCCGCCAAGTCATGCACACCACACCAACTTGCACCCACCGGGAAACTACCCACCGGCCAGGTACTTATGTTCTGACTATAAGAATTTTTAAGGTTGGCACACTTCGATTTATCCCAACCATTAGACCAATCATCTGATGTAGCAATTCCACCCCACGGGTAATTGCGACCCTCTGTCCCACGGGCTGCATATTCCCATTGCGCCTCAGTTGGCAGGTTTACACCCGCCCAGTCGGCGTAGGCTTTACAATCATCCCAGGTGACCATAACAATAGGGTGTCGTTGTAGTTCAGGATCATTCCAACCAGATTTACCGTCCCAACTGTAGCCTTCTGGAAATTCTGGCAATTTATGTCCGATAACCGTATAAAACGCACTATACTGCGCTACTGTCACCGGATACTTATACATCCAATAACCAGAAAGTGTTACTTGATGAACATGGTGTTCAACATCATGTCGTATACCTTCTGCACTTCCCATGGTGAATGTGCCACCTGAAACCCAAACCATCTCTGCACCGTCAACTGGGTTAATCTTTGTTGTTTGTTGTGACTTAAGTATAGATTTATAGAGTTCTTGTAATGAACGAGTTATTTGTCTTATAGGATTAATCTTCGTTATTGGTAGGGGGGCTGCAATTAACATCTGTTTTGTTTCTTTAATCTGAACGATATTATCATTTGATTCAGATATTTGTTGGTTAGTCGTTAAGACATCAATTTCTGGCAAGGCGCAACGGAATCCGACGCAGTAGTCGAGGTATGGACTGGCGCCGCCGCGACACGAACCGCGATGAGAACTATTGCCGTAGTAGTAGACGCCGTCGCCGCCGTAGTAACCTTCGTACCACGAACCACCCCTCAGCACGTGGCGTTTTCCTGTTTTTGGACCGGTAGGATTCTTAACAGTTGCGGTTTTGTAATAGTCATCACCATACCAGTCCGCGCACCATTCCCATACATTACCTGCCAGGTCCTGAGCACCGCACCAACTTGCCCCCGTCGGAAAAGATCCCACCGGCCAGGTACTTATGTTTTGACTGTAAGAATTTTCAAGATTTGCGCACTTCGTTTCATCCCAACCATTATTATACCAATCATCTGATATTGCAATCCCACCCCATGGATAATTGAGTTCCTGTGGTCCACGGGCTGCATATTCCCACTGCGCTTCTGTAGGTAGACTGGTCTTCGCCCAGTCAGCATAGGCTTTACAATCATCCCAAGTTATATAAACAATAGGGTACTGTTGAATTGCAGGATCAATCCAACCGGATTTATCTGTCCAACTATAACCGGGTGGGAAATCAGGTAATGTGCGCTTAGTCGCTGTACAGAACGCACGGTACTGCGCCACCGTCACCTCATACTTATACATCCAGTAACCAGAAAGTGTCACTTGATGAGCAGGATGTTCATTTCTAAATCCCACCCCATCTGGACTTCCCATAGTGAATGTGCCACTGGGCACCCACACCATTTCCGCGCCGTCAATCGGATTAATTTTTGTTGTTGGAAATGGTTTAACCAAGGTTTGTTCTGTTTGTTTGATCTGAACTATTTCTTGATTTGATTCAATTTGTGTGTCAGTAGTTAAAATATTAATTTCTTTCGAGGCGCAACGGAATCCGGTGTCATTGTCGCTGTTGTCCGGGTCGTAATCGACGCTACACGCGCCGCGAAGGTCGTCGTAGTTGACGTACCACGAACCACCCCGCAACACTCCTGTTTCCGAACCGGTCGGATTATTCGTTGGTGTGGTCATATAATACTCATCATACCAGTACACGCACCATTCCCATACATTACCTGCCATATCCTGTGCACCGCACCAACTCGCACCGGCAGGGAAACTACCTACCGACCATGTGGATTTTCCTACTTTGAATGAATTAATATAATTTGCGCATTTATTTTGATCCCAGCCGTTTTTAGAATCACTTGCAGTTGCCGAACCACCCCACGGATAGTTGTTTCCCTGCGGTCCACGAGCAGTATATTCCCACTGCACTTCAGTGGGCAAGTTAATCCCTGCCCAGTCGGAATAAGCCATACAATCAAACCAACTAACATTAACAATGGGGTGTTGTTGCAAAGCAGAATCATACCATCCGAGTTTGCCTTCCCAACTATAACCTTTAGGGAATTTAGGCAATTTGCGCGAAGTTGCCTCACAAAACGCAAGATATTGTGCAACCGTAACCTCGTATTTATATATCCAATAACCTGAAAGAGTCACTTGATGAGCATCATTTTCAACACCATCTGGACTTCCCATAGTAAACGTACCACCAGGTACCCAAACCATTTCCGCGCCATCAATCGGATTGATCTTAGTTACTGGTTTAACTAATAGATAAGGGTTAGCAATAAAAACATCAATATCCTGAATCGCTCTTCGAACTAAACTTGACGAGTTTTTCGGAAGCGCAATGATATTCGCTTTTACAATCTCATCTTTATTTTCTTTATTGTTATCGGTGGACATATTTAACCTTATTTCAAGATTTTAATTTTCTTAGTACTGTGAAAGAGGTAATTACAGTCCTGGCGAGGCGCAACGGAATCCGATGTAGTCGTAGCCTTCATTAGATGTAGAACGACACGCACCGCGATGTAGGAAGTTGTCGGGCCATGAACCACCACGAACTATGTGGGAATCACCTGATGTCGGACCAGTAGGATTAATCTCCAATATTGAAGAATAATCACCATACCAATCTACGCACCACTCATTTACATTCCCCGCCATATCATATGCGCCACACCAACTTACCCCCGCTGGAAAACTACCAACAGACCAAGTGGATTTTCCAATATTGTATGAAATATTATCATTTGAGCATTTAGTCTGATCCCAACCATTGTATGGATCATTAGCAGTTGCCGTTCCACCCCATGGATAGTTATTCCTCTGTGACCCACGGGCGGCATATTCCCATTGAGCCTCTGTGGGCAAGTTTGCATCTACCCAATCGACGTAGGCTTTACAATCATCCCAACTAACATTGACAACGGGGTGTTGCTGTAATGATGGGTTATCCCATCTATATTTTCCTATCTTACTAAAGTATTTTGGCAATTTTGGCAATTTATGCAAAGTTGCAGTACAAAATTTACGATACAGGGCTACTGTAACTTCATATTTATATATCCAAAAGCCCGAAATTGTCACTTTATGGGCAGGATGTTCGTTATCTCTTCCTACACCATCTGGACTTCCCATGGTGAATGTGCCACCGGGAACCCACACCATTTCTGCGCCATCAATGGGGTTAATCTTTGTTATTGGCTTTATTAATAAGTTTGGGTTAGCAGCAAAAATATCAATATCTTGAAGTGCTCTTCGAACTAAACCTGACGAGTTTTTCGGAAGCGTAAGGATATTGGCTTTTACAATCTCATCTTTATTTTCTTTATTGTTATCGGTGGACATGTTTTATCCTCTATGTTCTGCCAACTCGTCTTGTGCTTTTTGAATCTTAAAGTCAATGGAGTTTGTCATTTCTTCAAGGATATCTCTATCTGCCAAATCCGCGTCATTTACTTTGTTCATCAAAATATAGAGATCAGAGTTTATTACTTCATTAATTTCCAGTTCAATATCTGCCAATCGCTTTTCAACTTGCGCAATTGTTCGGATTATTTTAATTAATTCAAAAGCTATGCCATCGCCAGATACAGATTCGGGACAATCAT
>CAZNLA010000297.1:0-6739 GCA_964573385.1 uncultured bacterium | reverse complement strand
CGTTCTGCGGAGACGATGTTTCAATATGGTGCTGGCACATCGGTTGCCTATTTAAAGGCAGGTGCGGCGTACCCCGGCGATGTTGCTGATAACGAGCAATGGGTGGTGTTGCCGCCGGGTGCGGTGAAGACGTTGCCTGTCGGCGTTACAACCAGGGCATTGCGTTTTTCTGACCGGCGTGTGCAGTTGCCATGGGCAAACCTGGAATGGGGGGCAGAATCAACCGCCATGGGAACGGCGGTATTGCTGAAGGAAAGGTTTTATAATTCCTTGATTACCGGTAACAGCAAGGTGATAAAAGGCGCGTCAAGTGATGGTTGGTGCGGTTACTGGCCACAACCGGTAACTATTGATGGAGTTGTATCCATACTGCAACGGGCAACGCCGATACGGGTGGAAACGCTGAAAATTGATTGTGGCGAACACCCAACCCTGGCACCGGCAACGCAATGGAGCAAAACTGCTGATATCGCCATTGTCGGTATTGGACCGGTGATTTGGAATAATCCGGATGTCAAAGCAACCCGCGGAATAAAATTAACCCCATTACAGAATAATGTGACGAATAATTTTACTCAGGTTATCCCTTTAACTGCCCTTAATGGCAACGATGATGCACCGAAATCTGTATTATCCGCGCCGTATAACTTTACCTATCAAATGCCGATGGATGGCTTTGTCGCCATTGATATAAATGACAAAAAGACCGGTAAACATGTGCGCCGATTGATTGCCGAGGTTGCGCGGATGAAAGGTGATGTTAAGGAAAGTTGGGATTTAAAAGATGATGAGGGCAGATATGTAATGCCCGGAGAATATACCTGGAGTGGAATAACCAGGCCGCAAATACGCCTTACTTATGAAGGGACGGTGAATAATGCCGGTAATCCGCCGTGGTATGCCCCGGTAACCGGCGGTGGCGGGTGGATGTCTGACCATTGCACCCCGGTATCTGTCCGCAGTGTTGGCGACAAAGTTTTTCATGGTACCTACGGCGCGGAATATGGACAGTCGATTATCGCCACTGACCTTGATGGCAATAAAATATGGGCGGGACATCTGGGTGCCGACCGTATGGTGACCGACAACCGTTTCCTGTATACCGTTACCCCTTCCGGCGTGACCCGGGTTGACCCGCAAAATGGCTATTCCGCGCGCAAAGTAATTGGTTTTTCCTATTCGCGAGATTTGCCGGGTGGCGAAAGTTATTATGGTAATTTTAATACTGACGGTGGCAGTGCCGCAGTATTTGGCGACAGGTTGTATGTGTCATATAATGCCCCGTCACTACCGTGGATTCAGTCGTCTTTCCCGGATGGCGCGGTTGATTTTGACCGTTGCGTCCCTCGGCTTAAACCACGACCAAAGGTAATCCATGAGGCGGCGTATGATGACAGGATGAAGTTTTTCTCGGTATTTATGACCGGGTCAGTACCAAGTGCGGATGTGGCGGAGTTTGGCCCGGCACCAAAGGGTGGGGCGTTATCCGGCATATTAACCGCCACCTTTAACCGTCTGGTGCCGGTGGGTTCGGTTTTTGTGGAAGACGGGGGAATAAAAGTATACGCGTTAAAGCCGGATGTAAAGCTTGATGCCATCGGTTTGGCAGACCCCAACAGCGATGTTCCTAATGATGAAGAAGAGAATTTTGACCCGTTGGATGAGGAAATGTGGGTGCCGTTGGTTAATTTGTCAAAACCGGGAAAACCGGGATTGGCCGTGGCTACCCCCGGAATATTAACCCGGGCATTGCGTTTTAAAACTAACTCTTTGCGATATTGTACGGTGTTAAGCCGACGGTATAAAGATATAGCATCGGATGCGGAACGCGTTTGCAGCGAGGGGAGTATAAGTAAATCCGGCAAATGGGCAGTTTCGCGACCATCGGCTAACCCGATTACAGATGGCAACTCGCCGAAGTATGGGTTGATATGGAAAGATGAAGTATCCCTGCGCGGTGTCGCTTTAATCGGGTCTACCCGGTATGGGTCAGTGGCGGTGGATTATTGGGTGGGGACAAAGGATGACGACCCCGCAAAATCGCTGGATGATGACAAATGTTGGAAATACGCAGGTATAGTGGTATCACGCGACAGTTCGCTTAACTGCCCGCAGACGCCATTGGCGATGAATGTTGATTTTGGCGATAACAGGACAACCCGGGCAATACGCATCCGCGCCACCGTACCATCCGGCGCGTTAGTGCTGGGACGACCGGTAATAACCGGAAATCATGACGCGTATGTTGGCGAAGTCATCGCGTATTCATATACCCCCGGGCAGGACCCGGAATTGCCACCGGCATTGAATGAACGCATAACAGAAGTAAAATTGCCCGGCGCGGATGACAATAAATCACCGGCAACAATAGCCCAGCATATTCCGGTGAAAAAACCTACATTTATGGCTTGCGATAAAGTAGGCAATTTATATGTTGTATCCGACCGGCAGGTGGTTTGCTTTGCGGACGGTAAACTGACGAATGAAGCAAAAGTGGTAATTACCCGCGACCAGTTGCAGGTGCCACGTGGTTTGGCGTTTGATGCTGACGGCTTGTTATATGTTGTTGATGCCGGGCCCTGCGTGGTAAAGGTATTCAATGTTACAACAGGCAAGTTAACAGGTACTATTGGCACCCCGGGTGGGTATAAATTAGGCGCGTATGACCCAACCCGTTTTGATAACCCGGTTGATATAACCATCGACAGTGCCGGCAAATTGTGGGTGACTGACGAGTTTAACCAGCCAAAAAGAATAACCCGTTGGAACCGGGATGGTAAGTTGGAAAAAACCTTTATGGGGCCGACATATTACGGAGGCGGCGGACACATCGATTCGGGCAACCATGCAGTGGTTAATTATCTGGGGATGAAATTTGTCATGGATTACAAAACCCGGCAGTGGAAACTGGAAAGCCGCACCAATCGACCGGAGGATTGCGCGTTTGCGGACAGGGCAATTTATCGTGATGGACGCCGGTACCAGGTGAGTGATGAGGGTATGAGCCTGTTTGCAGACCACGGTGGTATTGCGGTTATTTATGAAGAACGTGATGGCATTGCCGTACCATTGGCGGCGGCAGGCAACCTGTCCTACTGGTCGCAGGCGTCAAAGATACCGGAGTTGCGGGCAGAATTTAAAACTTTGGATAAAACAAAATATGGTTTCGTGTGGAGTGACGCGAATAATGACGCGATACCACAACGCGCGGAAATACAGATAACGACAAAGCATCCGTTAAAAATGGTCACCCTGGTGGGGGATGATTTGTCATTCCTTTTCCGCGGTCAACCGGCAGCAAGACTACGCCCGATTTCGTATTCCGCAAATGGCATCCCCAATTATGATATGAAGTCGCTGGAGATATTAACAGATATAACCGGATCGGCATCAGTTACCACCGCGGATGGCAGGATATTTAATACCGGCAGTAGTATGCTGGATAAGGACGGTAAAACGACTTTATGGTCTTACCCGGATAATTACGCCTCGGTACAGACATCGGCAGCGGCGCCGGGTGGTTTTGCCAACCGTCCGCCGGGGGTATTGGTGGGAGAATTACGGATGATGGGCCATTTCACCATCGGTGGCGAAGAATTGTATGTGACCAATGGCAACCATGGCGACTGGTACGCCTTCACCCAGGATGGTTTATTAGCGTCGACTATCTTTGGCGGACCATCCGGTTATGGCCGTCGTTGGTGGTCGATGCCGGAATGTGATCCGGGTAAAACCGACCTTACCGATTTGCGCCTGACGGTTGAAGATTTTTATGGCAGTATCGCGAAATGCGAGGACGGCAAGGTTTATGCCGTTGCCGGAAAAAACCACAACAGTATTGTCCGGGTGGATGGTCTGGAGAAGTTGCAACGAATCAACGGTGGGTTTACAGTGCCAACTGACGCGATACAGAAAACGAAGGAATGGGAAGTGCAGGCGGCAAAAGCGATATTAGCCCGTCAGGAACCGAAAATAGCGAAATTTGCGGAAATTGATACGAAAATGAATATTGATGGCGGTCTTGACGATTGGCCGGATACCGCCTTTGTCACCATAGATGAGATAAAGAATGAACAGGGAAAAATTACCCAGGGGTGGTATGGCGCGGTCGCCTGGGATAATGATAATTTGTATATTGCCGGCAAGGGGTCGGATGATTCACCGTTAAAAAATAGTACTGATGATATCACCCGGGTATTTCAATTTGGTGATGGTTTGGATGTAATGTTGGGGATGGACGCAAAGGCAGACCCGCATCGCGAGCACCCGGTAGCGGGGGATTTAAGGCTGGTTATATCCCGGGTAAAGGGAAAACCGGTAATAGTATTGTATAAACCGGTGGTGCCGGGTACCGCGGAAGACAAAGCGACTGTATTCACCTCGCCGGTGGGGAAAGAGATTATAGATGTGGTAAAGGTAATAACTGATGCGGAAGTGCAAGTAACCGACATTGCGTCATTTAACAGTTCGCAATGGAATATCGAGGCAGCAATCCCCTGGAAATCGCTGGGGGTAGACCCGCCGGCAACCGACAATAAATTAATTGGCGATTTCGGCGTTTTAATCAGCGACCAGAACGGCACCGCCACCGTTAGTCGAAAATACTGGGCCAACAAATCCCAAATAATCCTCGGCGACCTACCCTCCGAAGCACGGATAACCCCGGCGTTATGGGGTGAACTCCGCTGTATAACCCCCGGCAAAGATATGAAATTCGGCGGTCCCGACGCAGGCATGGGGGCGGATGATTTGTAGATATTTGTTGAATGTTAATAATTATAAGTATCGGGGTAATTCTAAAACCTGTTTTCCAAAAGCCCCACCCCTCAATCCCCTCCCCAAGGAGAGGGGAAGAACGTCAATCCGGGACTGACACCGAGTGGCGAAGCCAGGAATGTGTCTGTCCCATCATTATACAAAATCCTCTTAATTTTTAATTTACAAAAACTCTCCGTGTATCTCTGTGTCTCCTCTGTGCATTTCTGTGTAACACCATAAAAAATAATTTTTAATTTTGCATTTTTAATTTTTAATTTACAAAAACTCTCTGTGTAATTTAATATCGACAACGACATCTCTATTTGTTAAACTTCAATTCAACAAATATTATGGTTTAAAGGTGATTTATTATGAAAGATACTATTGTTCGGCTGCATTCCGGTTTTCAGGTTGGCGAGGTTGACCCGCGTGTTTTTGGTGGTTTTCTGGAGCATATGGGTAGGGCGGTTTATGAAGGGGTTTACCAACCGGATAGTAAGCATGCCGACGCGGAAGGTTGTCGTACCGATGTGTTGGAGTCATTGAAAAAGTTGAATATGACTGCCATGCGTTACCCGGGTGGTAATTTTGCGTCCGGTTATCACTGGATGGATGGGATAGGCCCGAAGAATTTGCGGCGGGTAATGCGTGAAATGGCGTGGCAAAGTGTGGAGACCAACCAATTTGGTACAGATGATTACATTAGCCTGTGTAAAAAAATGGGTTGGACACCGATGATAACCGTGAATTTGGGAACAGGCACCCCGGAAGAAGCGCGAAATTGGCTGGAATATTGCAATTGTCCTGCCGGGACATATTATGCCGATATGCGCGTTGCCAACGGGAATGGTAATACCCATGATGTGAAATTGTGGTGCCTGGGGAACGAAATGGATGGCGAGTGGCAATTAGGGCATGTACCTGCCGACCAGTATGCCATCCGCGCGCAACAAACCGCAAAATTAATGAAAGATACCGATAATTCAATTGAAATAGTTGCCTGTGGTTCCTGTGGTACCGGGTTGTCAACATATATGGAATGGGACCGGCAGGTATTGGAATATATTGGCGATTATGCTGACTATATAAGTCTGCACCGGTATGTGGGTAATTATGACAATGACACCCCGGATTATTTGGGGATAACAAATTCAATTGATAAACAGATAGAAGAGATGGATGCCGCCTGTAAGTATGTGCAGGCGCGACGACGCAGCAAAAAACGCGCGTATTTATGCTTTGACGAATGGAATGTATGGTATAAAAATATGCAGATGAATGGAGAAAATAAAATTGCTCCGCATTTGATAGAAGAAGTTTATAATCTTGAGGATGCTCTGGTTGTTGCCGGTTTTCTGCATAGTTTTGTACGTCATGCCGATTGTGTGAAGATTGCAAATATTGCCCAGATAGTTAATATAATCGCGCCGATTCTCACCAGAGATGACGATATGCTGGTGCAGAGCATTTACTACCCGTTCGAAATGTTTTCAAAACGACGTAATGGTGTATCACTGAAACCTGTTGTTGAAGGTCCGGAATATGAAGGGAAGAGCAATGGCAGCATAAAATATATTGATGCCAGTGCTATTCTGGATGGCGACCACCTGCAGGTATTTTTAACAAATCGCAGCATGGACCAAACCGCGCCGGTATGTGTGGAAATTGCCGATTACACCATTATATCGCTGGAATCCGCGGAGATACTCACCGGAACCGATCCGAAAGAAGAGAATAGCTACGACAATCCGGACAAAGTAATAGCAAAACCGTATAGCGATATGGTGATAAATTACGGTCACGCAACCTGCCAATTGCCACCATTATCATTTGTGGCAGCAACATTTAAGGTGAGCGAAAAGAAGTTTTGATAAAATTTCATTACATTTATGTTGTTTAATCAACCTGTTTTTAATTTTGGATATGTGGGTGGCGGTACCCGGTAGAGACGCAAGGCCTTGCGTCTCTACAATCACCCACT
>CAZNLA010000296.1:0-6747 GCA_964573385.1 uncultured bacterium | reverse complement strand
CGACCAGGGGTGGACGCCAAACAACAAAGTACCCGCGGTGGAAATACGTCGCGACAAACCGGGTGAGACCGTAATGGTACTTAATTTAATAAGTGCGCCGGAAACAATTTCTGCAAGGCGAACAGTAACCTTCGCTTTTCAGGCTACTCCGGTGAAAGCGATGCATGATAAATGGCGCATGGATTCATGGTGGTGCGGTGACACATTCAAAGATTGGCAATTCCTGGGTGCTCATGGCGGCAGCCAAATTTGGACAAATGTTCCATTTACCCTGGAACCGGAAAAATGCAAAAAATTAGCGGAGCAATCACACGCGGGGACACAGGGATTCATTCAGGGAATAAACAAATACCGCGGGAATGCGGTACCGTATCTTGAATGGAAGACATTATCGGCACAATTTGCGCCGGAAGTGGGATATTTTGGCGATCAATGGAAAACAACAGTTGGTGGTGGCGGGTTAGCATTTGAAGATACATTAAGTGATTACATGGTTTATCAGTTAGGGAATTGGGCGAAAACATGCCAGATAGACGGCGTGTATCTGGATAATGTATGCCCCCAGGCCGACAATAGCATAGAATGCGGTCGCGGATATCTGTTGCCGGATGGTAGGGTACAACCAACATTTAATATCTTTGAATTACGCAAACTTTTCCTGCGTTTCCGTGCCGCTTTTCAGGAAACCCGGGGAACACAGGATAAATTTGTATTGCATATGACAAATAATACTGTTGCGCCATGGGTAGGCGCCGCCGATATCGCGTATGATGGTGAGCATCATGTGATATATCCGGAATTGAATAAGGACTTTATGGATTACTGGACATTGGAACGCCTGCGGATTGATTATTCCGGTACATGGGGAACCGCGGTTAATTTTATGCACGAATACCAGGGTGCTTGGGATAACGGCAAATTAGTTAAAGAAATGCGGGCTTATACCGGTGCAATATTGCTTCATGACGCGTTGCCATCCGGCAATTCAAATGGACTTAATACCCCGGCGTGGATAGCCCGTGACCGGTTTGGTATCGAAACTGCAGATGTACAATTTTTACCTTATTGGAACAATAAAAGCGGTATTGTCTGCAAAACCAAAGATGTTTATGTAGCGACATGGAAAAAGCCGGGTAAAATGTTACTGGCAGTGGTTAATTATGGTGAAAAAGCAGATGCGGATATAACAATTGACGCAAAATCATTGGGTTTGGCAGAGAGTGGAAAATGGAAGGTTACTGATGCCGAAAAGAACACCTCAATTTCATCCGGTGGCAAGGTGCAGTGGAATAGTAATACCGAAGGTGAAGTTGTTTTGGCAACTGATGGAACTTTGCGGGTGCCGGTACAACGCCATGACTATCGCCAGATAATTATTGAGGCAGCACAATAAAGTAGGAATTTTATAAAAGGTCACTTCGACAAGGAAACACACCGGTCACAGGGCCTGTCGAAGTGACCGGTAACATTTTTTAAGTGCTATTAATATATCACCACTCTGTGGTTAAAATATGGTGAAAATTATCCGTATGATATTAAATTATCCGTATGATATTAAATTATCCGTATGATATTAAATTAACAAGCCGCAGCGCGGCGAAATATTAATAGCATTGTGATAAATATGATTATTAAAGCTACAGAGTAGCGACACCAAAAGTTACGCATTACGACATTTTATACATACTTGTTTACAAAGTGACTGTTACCCCATTAAAGGACAATTTTGTGGATATCACCGTGAATATCAACGCTGTTGAAAAAGATACCTTGCGGCGGTTGGCGGCCAGGGTGCGTGATATTGCCGCAAAACCGATACAGGCGGAGAAACGTGAACGCTGGATTGCTCATAACACTCTGCGCAGCACTTACCCGATGGTGCTGGCCATACCGGAAGGTGCATGGCTTGATTGTATTCCGGAATCAACTGTTGTGTCCCGCCACCCATTAATCCGCGGTTGGGAAAAACGGTTGCGGATGATGATATACCAACATGAAGTAATTAATGATGATTATGTGGTGGAACCGTATTTTAATGTTGGATGGGTGGGTGGATTTAGTGGATTTAAATTTGATAACAGGATAGAAAACGAAAATAATGGCGATTTGTGGACATCAGAAAAATCTTATTACCTGCATGCGAATCATGACAATACGCTGTTATCCGCACAATTTAGTGGCAACCTGCACTGCGAACCGCCGTTACGCGACCCGGATGATTTAAAACATCTCAACTGTGATGGCTATATTATTAATAAAGAGCAAACCCAACAGCATGTTGCAACAGCAAAACAGATTTTCGGTGATTTGTTACCGGTGCGGTTGCATGGATGGATGTGGATAACCGGCGGATTTGCCCAGCACGCGGTTCGTTTGCGCGGTTATGACCAGTTAATGCTGGATATTTATGACCGGCCGGAATGGGTGCATGATTTTTTGTCTTTTCTCGGCAGGTCGGTAGATAAAAGTTTGGTAGAGTTAGAAGAAAGTGGATGTTTGTCCACCAATCATGAAGGCGATTGGATAGGTACCGGCGGGTTAGGATATACCGACGAATTGCCGGTTGCCGGATATAAACCGAGTAAAGTTCGCTGCCGGGATATATGGGGTTTTGCTGAATGTCAGGATTTGGTCGGTTTCTCGCCAGATGTATTGGATGAATTCTTTTTCCCATACATGTTGCCATCTCTTGCCCGTTTTGGTTTAAATCATTACGGTTGTTGCGAACCGGTACATGACCGTATTCATTTGTTGAAAAAAATACCACGGTTACGACGGGTTTCAATTTCGCCATGGTGCGATATTAAAAAAGCAGCGGAACAATTGGGTGGCGATTTTATCTTTTCGATGAAACCAAACCCTTCGGCATTGTCCGTTACTGCTGTCGACGAGGATGAAGTAACGGCCGAACTGGTTAATAATTTACGGATTACCCGCGCTAATGGGTGTGTGGTTGAGGTATTGATGAAAGACCTGCATTATATCCATCAACAACCACAACGCATTAATGACTGGGTAATATTAGCCCGTAAAGCAATAAATAAAGTTTATGGGGGTTAGTATGAAAAAAAATTATTTTATGGTTGTTTTAATTTCAGCATTTATAATGCTGCTGGTTGCCGGCAATTGTCAGGAAAAAGCCGGTGATTTAAAAATAACATTTAATGACAAAGGCCTATCTTCTATTATGCATGGCGATGTTGAACTGCTTGATGCTAATAAAATCATGCCATCTGTGCAGTCTGTTCGTTTCCCTGCTGCCGATGGTAAAACAGAACAGATATGGGAACCAAAACCTAAAAAACCGACTTTCGATACAGAAAAGAAAGTTTTAACACAGGAGTTTGATTGGGGAATAATTGAAACAGCATATACAGTAACTGACACCCAACTGTATTTTAAAGTTATCATTACCAATGCCACCCAAAAGACAATAAACGGCATAAGCTTTTTCCCTGTTCGGTTGCTGGTTCCGCGAATGCGGCAGAATTTACAGGGAACACGTTTAAACGATGGTTATGGCATCGTAACATTACTGAATTATGATTTAACGAATGCCGCAAATTATTCCAGTTGGCCATATGATGCCCCAAAAGATGGCAAACAGTTAATCCCGTTAACATTAAGCCTGCCGGAAGCGCGGATAGCAAAACACCCGGTGGTTGATAATGAAAAATATTTCAATTCACCAGGTTTGCAAATTCTGCCACAAGCAAAATTGACTTTTAATTTTTCGCTGGCATTTGGCAGAGAAAACAGCAGCATTGCGGAGATCGCGCCAGAATATAACAACATGGTTAATAAAGCAAAACCGATGGTGTTAAAATGGTCCGATCGCCGGCCCATCGGTACTATCTTTTACTGCCATTCAAATACCGGTTGGAAGACGAACCCGCGTGGTTTTAATTTTGCTAAAGCAGATAAAAATGATGTCACCACCCCGGAAGGGTTAAAAGCGTTTGCGGAAGCGTTAAATGCCTACGGTGACGCATGTGTTAAAAATCTAAAAGCGGTGGGTGCACAGGGGGTAATAGTATGGGATTTGGAAGGTGAAGAATTCTGGCATCCGTTGTCCTATATTGGCGACCCGCGCATGTTGCCACAAACCGCGCCGGAAATGGATAAACTGGCAGATGAGTTTCTGAAAAAGTTCACTGATGCCGGCATAAAAATAGGTGTAACCATACGACCGACAGAAGTATATTTCCGCGAAGGGCAAACCCCACGATTCTGGCATCGCGATGTGAAAGACCCGGTGGAAATGATGTCGGATAAGATAGCATACGCGAAGAAACGTTGGGGAGTGACGATATTTTATTTGGATTCAAATGTATTTGGTGAAGGTTTTGACACCAAATTGCCACCCGCCAGCAATGTGCCATGGACAATGCCGGTGGCGATGATACAGATGTTAAACGAGAAACATCCTGATTGTCTAATAATACCAGAATGGTCTAATACAGATTATTTTCGCTTTAGCGCGCCTTATAGTTCACCCAACCTGCGGCAATTAGGTACCGACCCGTCAGTGCGCGACCGTTGGTCATCCGCCTTTGGGGTGACGGCGGTTAATACCCAGTTAATTGAGGATAATTGGGATGCTTATCTGCGGAATGTTCAGGGGGGTGATGTATTATTATTCCCGGCATGGTACCCGGCAACAGAAAACTCATTGGTACAATTGCTGTACCGCGAAGCAGATATTCGCCGTCAGGGGTTGGATGCGGTATTAAAGAAAAGCGAAGGCGATGAGGCAGTGCGTTATTATACCGCCACCCTGTTGGGCAAATTGGATACCCCGGAAAGCCTAGCCGCGCTTTTAGTAATGCTGGACGACCCAAATACTTTGGTGCGAAAAAGTGCTCTTGCCGCCTTAAGTCAGCGAAAAGGATTAAACTCACCGGCCATAATTGACCACATGGCAACATGGTTGGTTAAACCAGGTGACGCGACCAATGCGGCACTACGCCCGTTAGCGGCGGATGTATTGGGGCATATTGGTGAACCGGCAGTGGCAAAACTATTGGAAATTATGCAGGGGAAAAACAATCAGGCTTTGCCATATGTATACCGCGCCCTGGGGGCAACCAATACAGAAAACGCGGATGTTATTGCATTGTTGTTAAAACCTGTCGAAGTCGCCGTCGCAGCAGACCCCAACCAGGAAACCGTAATAAAGCTATTGGGAAATCTTAAAGCAAAAGCGGCAGTGCCAGCACTGATAAATATCCTTAAAGACAACATCCGCGACCACGAATTTATCCGACAACAAGCAGTTATAGCATTAGGGAAAATAGGCGACAAATCCGCAATTGAACCACTGATTAATGAGTTTAAAAAAGGCTACAGCACTGTGGTGGTATACAGCATTGAAGCATCATTAGAAACCGCGCTATTCGCGTTAACCGGCGAAAAAAATATGGCCGGCAGAAACGACTGGCTAAAATGGTGGGAGAAAAATAATCCCAAAAAACCATAATTAACATGGATATACAGGATAGACGGGATAGAATTTTAAAAAGTAAAAATCCTGTCTTTCCATGTAAATAAACCAAAATTCGTAATAAATTAACATGGATATACAAGATATACATGATAAAATATTACTGTAAAATATCCTGACTATCCTGTCCATCCATGTAAATAAACCGTAATTCGTAATTGATTTTGCCCCGACCCTTCATCAGGATCGGGGTTTTGTTTTGTTATAAAAATGTGACTGGTTTTAGAGTTATTTCTCGTCTAAATCCGGAGATTCTTTATATCCTATCCATGTATAATATGTTTCTGATGAACTGTTAATCAATCGTGGAGTATACTTTAACAATTCTAAAGGTGATTCTTTCGACATTTCATCAGCTTCTTCAATAGTTGTCACTGGGAATATATTTGAATATTGTGTATCTATACCGCTTTCAAAATCTACAAACTCTAAAAATTCATCAAAATATAGTTGCCCACAGTCAGTGCATCGGAAAAGATTACGTACAAAATGAGATGAATCCTCATACGTTTTTATATGCTCAAATTTTCGTGAGTCATAATACTCTCTACACAACATTTTTTCTTTCTGCCAAAAATGGCATTTTACCGGGTAATTCATACTCTCCTCCTTTTTAGGCGGCAAACGGTAAATGATGATTCATTATTACCGTATAGTTTAATATGAATACCCGTCAATAGTGACAAAATCGGGTACTTTGATATTTTTTAAATTTATTTTTTTTTGGGGTCGAGATTCCTCTACGATACAACATTTACAAAGAATATATCATGTCTATCCTGTCCATCCATGTAAATATTTAATTTTCCATTTGCATTTTTTAATTATTTCCCCTCTCCCCACACCCGCGCCAATACACCTTGTATCTTCTTCTCCATCCGCTCTATCAATTCTTTATTTGCATTTACCAACGCCTGTTCAGCTTCTATTTCGGCAGCAATAGTTTGTTGAGATGATAATGGTGGTACAGGAATTTTAATTTCTGAAACTTGTTTTAATGATAAATTAAATTGGGCAACACCAACTTTAAGCGATTCAATCGTATCTTGAACAGTATTAGAGCGTAAATAATTAAAAACAAATCGTGGCAACATTAATTCTTTTACTCTAATAATTGATAAGGCTTGATTAGTATTTGCAGGTAGAATATCAGGAGATATGAAACCTGTAATTCCCATCCTTGTACCAGCTATTGAGAATAATATGTCATTTTCTTTTAACTGACTACGTTTTAATGAATTGTG
>CAZNLA010000295.1:0-6765 GCA_964573385.1 uncultured bacterium | reverse complement strand
ATCCTGATAGTTGAATTGCTGAAAGACGTGGTTCCAGAACTCTATCCAACGGTCGCAGCCACATGCCGGTGACACACAATCCGGACCGCATTTTAAATGTTCTCCACGGTCATAATGCATTTCAGAACATGGGCCACAGGGACCACTGTCACCAACTGGACCCCACCAATTTTCTTTTTTTCCTAACGGGATAATACGGTCTGCCGGCACGCCAATCTCTATCCATATAGCACGGGCATCCAGGTCTTCCTGGTATGGTTCTCCCTCTTTTGGCTGGTAATATGTAACCCAAATTTTATTGGGGTCAAGTCCAAGGCCATTTTGTTCCGGTGAAAAGGTTGAAAATTCCCATCCCCATTTAAGTGTTTCTTTTTTAAAATAATCGCCGAACGAGAAATTACCCAGCATTTCAAAAAAAGTATGATGACGGGCTGTTCTGCCAACCTGGTCCAGGTCGTCTGTCCTGGCGCATTTCTGTACGGTTGCAACGCTGCCGTAAGGTGGTTCTATCTCCCGACGAAACCAGGGGACAAATTGTTGCATGCCGGCAGTTGTAAATAACGTTGTCGGGTCTTCAGGAACTATTAAACTGCTGGGCATAACTTTATGGCCACGTTCCGCGAAAAATCGCAGGAATGCTTCTCTGATTTGTGTACCTGTCATAATAATCACTTTTTCTCCAATGTATGTCGGCTGATTATATCAAATTATAGTACTATATATAAAGGACTGAAACTTTTCTGATGTAATTATTTAATTGCATGACTTTCGATCTGCTTAAAAATGGTCGCTTCGACAGGATCAGCGACCAGTCATTGAGCTTGTCAAATTGACATTAAGTGAATGTTTTGGATTAATTACCCAATTAGTATATTTTCATATTAATTTATGCGGAACTTATTGAACGTTTAACCATCTTAATGTATTATAGATACACAAAGAAAATCGAGGAGAAATTGAGAATGAAACATCTGTTAGTGTTTATTACGCTGTTGTGTGCATTTGTGTCATCATTTGCGCAAAATGACTGGTTATCCGTGATATCACCGGATAATACCACCAGTCTTAATTATGTTAAAGGAACTGAGGCCCAGTTTACCACCGGTGTTGTAGGTTGGGGGCCAAATTGGGGTTGGCGTAGTGTCTCAAGTAGTGAAAAAGCACTGGATACGACACTTGATTTGAATTATGTATTGGATGTAGATAAGAGCAAAGGTCAGTTAATAAAGATTAATCAAAAAACATTCCGATCCGATGAAAGCACTATTACATCAGATTATCAGTTGAGTTCGTTAATAGATGTCCCTTTAACCCAACTTGTTGTTACCATTAATACTTTAGGTAATTTCAAAAAAGGTAAAGCTTTCTTTTATGATAAAGATAACAAAAAAACAGAAAAAGCATTGGATTTCGGGTATCGTGGCACACAGGGTTTAGTAAGTAAAATTGAGATGGTTCCGGAAAAAGGTGATATGGTTACAGTTACTTTTTCACCTGCTGTAAATATAACGTTTGATGGTCAGGTAAGAATTGAATTAGCTGCGGTTAATTATCCTGCCGGTGAGAAAAAAGTACAGATGAATGTAACTGTCCAGAATAAGGTTAAATTTATTGCTTCAGATAAAGATTTTGCAGAATATGTTAAAGTTGTCCCTGGTGCTGACTGGTTTGCTTATCAGCCGAAATATGATATGGGTGCAAGTGAAATAGGAATGGAAGAATGGTTAGAAAAACCAGCCGGAATACATGGACAGGCAAGATTGATAGATGGCAAAGATTATTTTCAATTTGAAGATGGAACAAAAATTAAGTTCTGGGGTACAAACCTTAGTTATGGCGCAAGCGCGCCATCCAAAGAAAATGCGGATTTTACCGCACAGAGATTCGCAAAATATGGTATTAACGCTGTCAGAATGCATAAGTTCCTGGGGCCAAATGGCTGGGAAGGAATAGCGGATCCCAATGACGCTACATTATTTGATACTGCCGGAATCGACCGATTGGATTATTTTACTAAAAAATTAACAGATACCGGCGTATATTATTCTTTCTCACACACTTTTAGATTTAAAATAGCAAAAGGTAACAAAGATAAATTAATTGCTTATGACGAAATTATAAAGTCACGTCCGGACGGTAATACCTACGCGTTTATTAATTTCGCAACAGATGTGCAGGATTTGATGATTGAACGGGTTGTGAATTTATTAAAGCATAAAAATTCTTATACTGAAAAAACATACGCCGAAGATAAAGCACTGATTTATATTGAATTACAAAATGAAGATGACATATTCTTCTGGACTTCTGGTGGGGTATTAGATAAGACACCGACATATAAAAAACTGTTTTTAGCGCGATATGCGGATTTTTTAACAAAGAAATATGAAACAACAGAAAAGTTAAAAACAGCATGGGGTGGCTTACCTGCTGACCAGACGTTGGAAGCTAAAAACATCAGCATTGAAACTAATCCATGGTTTATGTCAGGTGACTTTCTTCGCGGTCAACCAGAAGCTGCAAGAGTTAAATATTTGGATGCCGCAGCATTTTTACATCAGGAACAGAACAACTTTTACTCAAAATTTGTTAAGGCAATACAAAATGCCGGATATAAAGGACCAGTTTGTGGTTCTCCATGGCAGGCACCGGCGATGCTCCCACATTACTATAATCTGAAGTCAGACGCATTGGCTGGTTTTGTTGACCGCCATAATTACTTTGGCAGTTCAATTGACCATACTATGATGTCTAACCCAGGAAGTGGTTTCTTCTCGACAGGTTTACAACAGGTTAAAAATCGTCCTTTTGGATTATCTGAATGGATACATGAATACCCGGCGATATATAGCGCGGAAGGACCGGCAATTATTGCGGCATATGGTTTAGGTTTGCAGGGGTGGGACGCGTCATTCGAATTCCAGAGTGAATCAGGAAAGTCTGGTTTTGATACCATCGTAGGTAAGTTCCCATGGGGAAAATGGAATGTTGATGCCCCTACACAGATAGGACAATTCCCGACATTGGCACGTATGATATATCGTGGCGATATAAAAGAAAGCGATATTATATCAATAAGAAAAGTAAGCGATGAAAATCTGGCCACTGGCAAGTTCGATTTTGATGACAATGTTATACAGTCCGGTGATATTAAAACCTTCACCGGCACAGTGCCTGCTAAATCTTTAGCCATGGGACGTGTAGTTGTTGACTTCACCAAAGAGAATGAAAAAAGCACATTCCCGGATTTAAAATTGTATGAAAAAGATAAAGTTATCACATCATCAACTAACCAATTGAAATGGAATTATGAAGGTAAAGGATTCTTTACTATTGATACCGCAGGTACAAAAGGGGTGGTAGGATTTTCTGAGGGAACAGTTAATAAATTAGGTAATATTCAGATTTCACCACTTTCCGGTTACGCATCGATAATAGTTACATCATCTGATAAGAAGAAAGATTTAGCCAATTGTGCCAAAGCATTAATTACTGCTGTTGCGCGTAATGCTAATAAAGGAATGAAGGTATTTATTGTAAATAATAATGTAATTGATAATGGTACCGGCCCAATATTATTAGAACCGGTAAAGGCACGATTTAAAGTTGCGGACAGAACAATAGCACAGGTGATAGTATTAGACCTGGATGGAAAATTAACCGACAAGACAATAGAAGTAAAAGATGGAGAGTTTACTATTGATACCGCAAAGGATAAGACTATTTTTTATCAGATAATATTTAAATAATGTGATTGAATTAACGACCGTTGGCTGATAAGTCGACGGTCGTTTTTCATAGGTGATTTATGCACAAAAAAATATTGTGGATATGCACTTGTTAAAAGCATATTGATACGATATTTACAACTTATATTCAATAAATAATCCATTAAGATTTAATCCTTAAAATTTATATTTCCTTTTTTCTCGAGAATTAAATTTTCCAGATAATGTATTTCGCGACTACGGGCAATGGCAGTCTGTATAGCTGCCTGCAGTTCTGTATAAGAAATTGGTTTTATTAAATACGACATCACGCCGGCACGGGCAGCTTTTTCTATATATTCAATATTACCATAACCGGAGATTATTACAGTCGGTATTCGGTATTTGTCTTTTTATATGCCTGCTGTAACAATACCATCTGATTCCTGCATTCCTATGTCTAACAAAGCCAGGTCAATGATATTACTCTCGGCGCCTGCGATAACCTGTTCTCCGGTTTCTGCCATACAAACTACATTGTGCCCTAATCTTTCCACCAATATTTTAAGATTTTGTAACAGCAGAAAATCATCATCTGCTATTAAAATATTATAGGTTGATGCCTTCATGGTCGGTTACCCCCATTAAGATGTAGATATTATAACACAAAAATACGGTGGTTTTAAAAACCACCGTAAAAATACGTAAAATTAGTAGAAAGAAATCAATTTATGCTTCAGGAGCAACGGTTTCTTCAGCTTCTTTTTTAACTGCTGCTAAGATCTGTGCTTTACCTTTTTCTACCATTTCTTTGCCTGACTCTATCAGTTGGCGACCGGTTTCAACGGTTTTTTCACCCAGTTGTTTTCCGCTCTCTTTTACTTTTTCGCCAAGGTCATCAGCATAAGTCTTGATAGCTTCACGGGTTTCTTCGCCACTCTGTGGAGCTAAAAGCAAACCAACGGCTGCACCAACTACAGCACCCAGTAATACACCAGCAAAAAAATCACCAGCACGCATATTATTTACCCTCCTTTAATTCTCTAAATAAAATCTACCACTGATTTACCCAGTAGTCAATAGTGATAAACCCTATTTCTTTTATAATTAATAATTATTATCAGTAATTATTGGTATTTCTTCAACATGTGGTGTAACATCGCGCCAATTTGGACCTTCTTTAACCTCTACCACTAAAGGCACGTTTAATTTATATGCACTTTCCATGGTTTTATGCATCATTGTACTAACCACATCAACATATTCTGCCGGTGTTTCAACTACTAATTCATCGTGAACCTGTAATAACAAATTAATTGGTATTTCCGGGTGAGCAACAATTTCCTGATGAAATTTTATCATTGCCAACTTCATTATATCTGCCGCGCTTCCCTGAATAGGCGTATTTATCGCGGTACGTTCCGCAGCCTGTCTTACATTTACCACTGGTGAGTTTATCTCCGGAATTATACGTCTTCTGCCCAAGATTGTTGTGACATATTTGTCTATTTTCGCTTGCTCTACCACATCTGTCATATATTTTTTAACACCGGGGAATCTGGCAAGGTAATTATTTCTGAACTCTCCCGCAACTTCCTGTGATGAACGTATTTGCGTTGACAGTCCATAAGCAGTAGTGCCATAAGGAATAGAAAAGTTAATAATTTTTGCAATTCGTCGCATTTCACGTGTTATTGCTTCCGGTGGTAAGTTATACAATTTACACGCGGCAGCAGTGTGTAAATCCTCACCCTTTAAAAATACTTCTGTCATCGCTTCATCACCGGTGATATGTGCTAAAACCCGTAATTCTATTTGTGAATAATCCGCTGCCACCAGTACCCAACCGGGATTTGATGGTATAAAACATCGTCGGATTTCTCTGCCTTCAACTGTGCGGATTGGTATATTTTGCAGATTAGGGTCACTGCTGCTTAGCCTGCCGGTTGCGGTTACTGCCTGATTAAAATGTGTGTGAATATGTTTTGTATCAGCATGCACTAAACGTGGTAATGAATCAACATATGTTGATTTTAACTTGGTCATTTCCCGGTATTTTAATATTTTTTGAACAACGACATTGTTATCCGCAAGGGTAATTAAATGGTCTGCGTCAGTAGAAAAACCTGTTTTAGTTTTCTTACCTTTAGCAAGTTTAAGTTTTTCGTATAGAATTACCTGCAGTTGCTTTGGCGAATTAATTACAAATTTTTCACCTGCAATATCAAATACTTCCCGTTCTATTGTATCAATGGTCTTTGCCATATCATACGAAAGTTCCAGCAGTGTTTTTGTCTCCAGGGCTATTCCCTGCATTTCCATCTCCGCCAGAATATACATAACAGGTTCTTCAATATCCCAGTATAATGCATGCATCTCTTTTGTAATTAATTCTTCCTTAAATTGTTTTGCCATTGGGATAAGGTATTTTATGGTATTATCGGTTATTATTTTATCAAACTCATTTGCACGCCACCAGGCTTGAAAAGATGGTGTCTCGATATTAATCATATTCGTTTCGCGAATCACCTGTGCCATTTCAGGACGACTTGTTGGATCTAATAGATATTTTGCCAACTCAAGATCAAATATTTTACATTTCACATCAATATTATCATGTTTTAATAATGTAATAAGATTCTTGCCTGCCCAGGTAACGGCGGTGAATGTTTTATCTGATAATAATTGGTTAAATTTTTGCATTATGCTTATTTTATCGGGAATAATTGATGTTTCTGCCGGAGTATCGTCAAATAATGATGTTACTAATCCACCTGATTGCCGAAGTTGAATGAAACCACCGGATTTTTCTGTCGCTAATATCATCCCGGCTAATTTATCTTCCATTGTGCTGATTGGAAGGAATAAACCGGTGTTTTCTTCCTGCATTAACTCCAAAATTGCTGTGGAATCTTTTTCATCTTTGATAAGTTTCATACCGGCATATTCGGATGTGTCTGCTTTTTGTGTGTTTATCATGGTTTCATCATGAGATAAACGCGATAACAGACTGCGAAAATTTAGTTCTGTGAATAATTCAAATAATTTGCTGTTGTTC
>CAZNLA010000294.1:0-6784 GCA_964573385.1 uncultured bacterium | reverse complement strand
CAATTGTTATCACTTCACCTGATGGTGTAATAGTAAAAGAATTCGCCAAAGGTTATCCGCATACCACTAACAACCGCATGGAAATGTCTGCCGCCATTGCCGCTGTAAATGCAATACCAAATTCTGATCTGACCATAATCACCGATAGTACCTATGTTTACAAAGGTATAACCGAATGGGTACATAACTGGAAGAAAAAAGGTTGGAAAAGCAGTACTGGTAAGCAAGTTGAAAATATTGACCTGTGGGAGAAATTTGATAAGGCAGTGGCAGGATATACCGGCAAAATTCAGTGGAAAGTAGTGAAAGGACACGCCGGCAACCCGGGTAATGAACGCGCCGACGTCCTGGCACAACTTACTGCCAGTCAAACTGCGGATAGCATTAAAGAATAGAAACAAAAGCCTCAGTTATCCACGATTTTTAATCAATATAAATACCGCGTAATACTTCTTCAATACTGGTTATACCACGGCGTGCTTTATCAATACCGTCATCACGCAATGTAGGTATGCCTTGTTCTACCATAATATTGCGTATTTCTGATGCTGATGCTTTTCGTAATATTGCCGCTTGTATAGCGATGTTAGGAACTAACGTTTCGTATACACCCAACCTGCCACTATACCCGGTACCCCGGCAACGGTTACATCCTCGTCCTATAACATATTCATGGCCATCGTTAACAATGTTTAATCTTTCACGTACCGGATTAGGCAAGTCAGCTTTCACCCGGCAATGCTGACAGACTTTTCTTAATAACCGCTGCGCGATAATACCACTGACCGCGGATGACACCAGGAATGGTTCAGCACCCATATCCACCATACGGGCCGCCGCGGCAGCAGAGTCATTACAATGTAAAGTGGTCAACACCAGGTGACCGGTCAATGCCGCCTGGATTGCCATCGTCAGGGTCTCAAGGTCGCGAATCTCACCCACCATGATAATATCCGGGTCCTGACGCAGGAATGCCCGTAATCCCGCTTCAAATGTCATGCCAATCTTTGGGTGTACCTGTACCTGAGTAATGCGTGGGAACTGATATTCAACCGGGTCTTCAACCGTCACCACATTCCGCGCGACACAATCAATCTTCGCCAGACTTGCATACAGAGTTGTTGTTTTACCACTTCCGGTTGGTCCTGTTACCAGACACATCCCAAATGGACGATTTATTAAATCTTCCAATACCTTGCGGTTAGGTCCTTCCAACCCTAATTGCGAGTAATCCATTGAAATTACGCCTTTAGGCAACAGGCGCATTACAACTTTTTCACCGACAATTGCCGGCACCACTGAAACGCGCAAATCGAAAGCTTTATTACCAAAGTTCACTTCAAATCTGCCGTCCTGTGGTAAACGGGTCTGGGCAATATCCAAACGAGATAATATTTTAATGCGTGATACAACTTGCGGATGCTTGGAAAGGTCATAGGTAATATGGTCATACATCTGCCCATCAACACGAAACCTTACATATACTGTACCGGGGTGCGGTTCAACATGAATATCACTGGCATGGTCGCTGATAGCGCGTTGTAGAATTCCTTCTACCAATGATGTAGCATTACCGGCACCAGCAACCTCGCTAGCCCGTACTATATCCGCACCAGGGGTGTTATCTACGTTCTGTACTCCCTGGTTTACCAGGTCCTTAGGTGCAGCAACATAATTATCATCCACCGCGTTGCTATTTATACTGCCACCATAATTTTTTTCAATGGTCTGAATTATATCCATCTCAGTTGATTGTAATAATGAAATTTTACACGCGGTCAACTGTTGCAACTGATCCATTAACATGATATTTGCGGCATCAAGTGTAACAACAGATAGTGTATATACGCCTTTTCTGGTCTCTTCCAAATTAACCGGACAAATTCTATACTTTTCCGCTGTACTGCGTGGTATTAATGCTAAAGCTTCTTTTGGCACTGTCAAATTCTGTGGTTTAATTACTGGTAAAGGTTCGCCTGTCATCAGAAAATGCTCCTTTTGTTTACATCTGTATTATACCAATTGTTAATAAAATTTTGTTTTATATTTTCAGGACTTTCACTTTTTAGCAGAAATCTACCAAAAAAATGATCGCTTCGGCAGGCTCAGCGACCGGTCACTGAGCCTGTCGAAGTGACCTTAAGCGAAAATCCTGTATTTACTAACTTTTTAATCAACATTTAAAATAAGTACAGTCAACGCGGAAGATGGTTTTCTCCCGGATACTTTAATATCCGGGTTACCATTAGTACTGAAACAGACTAATTTAGTCGCTGTACCTTTGGTATTTATATATTGCGGTAATGCCGCGATAATATTTTGAAATAATTTATCTATATCTTTATTATCAGATATAAATTGTTTATCAACAGTTGTAGCTACAACTGTTTCACCTTTTTTTGCTTTAAAATACCAGGCCGGAAAATTGGTCATATAAACAATACCATATTCAATATCCATATCGCTGCCATTGGTTATTTTATAAGTTTTATCCTGCATTTTTTCTGCTGTTATTCCATTTCCCAATGAAACCTGGTTATACAATGCCAGTTTTCTTTGCGACCACATATCCATACTAAAATCATCAACTGAAAATACCGAATTCTGAAAAACATATTTTATTGACTTGATATTATTTGTACTTTTTTTATTGTAACTGTATTCATTCTGTCCCGTATTATTATTTTCTTTCCCGTAAATACAGTTATCGCCTATATCTATGCTGTATGCCCTGCTTGCAGGTGAATATACTGACATTAACCCGGTCATTTCCGCCGTTTTTTGCCCGGTTGATGAATGCACAACATTTAAATTATTAACATACAATATCAAACCTTTGGATGCAAGACCGATAGAAAAAGCAATTAAGGTGAAAACAACCGCGATAATAGGTGTGGTTTTCCATGCCAATTCGCGCTTATCCATTTTCTTTAAAACAAAATAATTAATTGGCGAAACCACCAAAATATAAATTATGAGATACAAAATTATTGCAGATACGCTGGGTGGTTTTACAGATACAGGCATCATATCAATATTTTCAGAAACAGCTAAAAAACTTCCTGAATGTTTTAGCGAAAAAACAATCCCCCCCAATGTTGATTTTTCTTTTGCGGTAGAACCTGACTCCGGGTCAAAGTCAAGCAATACAACTTTACCAAGGCCAATTAAATTAACTTTTTTACCTTTTTTAGGCAACAAGGACTTGAAAAAACCAGTATCAAACCTTCCCGGTATACCGCCATTGCCTATTAAAAGACAACCACCATTACTTACCCAACCAATAATGGCATCCTTTACTCTTGGGCTGTTAAAACTATTTTCTGTAACATTTGATGGCAAGTACAATATTTCCGCACCACGATAACCTTCCGCGTTATCCGGCAACAAATTCGGTTCAACTGAACCTGTTAAAATATTCATACTGTTATAATTGCGGTAACCGTTATTTTCATTACTATCTATCATGTCGCCATTCATAACATCATAATATTGCACGGGGAGAATAGCATCATTTGAGAACTGTGACATGTTAATAGTGTATGGTTGTATTCCAGCTGGTGCAGGTTGCGGAAAACCAGGATTAACCTTTTTGAGGACAGGCACAGGTTTATTTGAATAATTTACAGTCGCGTCAAATGTTACGCCATTTAAAAAATTTAATCCCTGACCACCGGCACTTATTATAAAACGATCATTTGTGGAATATGGTCGCGCGGTCACCATTGTGCTGGCTACTATTTTTCCCTTTGACACAAAGGACAATTTAAAATTTGTCTGGACATCACTTGCGTTGCAATAGATAAATACTAATTTTTTGGAACTTGCCGGGATAACAGCGGGGAAATAAAAATCTTTGCATATTCTGGTATCATTTTGTATATTTCCGGATGTTAATACAAACTCGCCATTTATATCATTGCCATCGTTAATAATAGTTATGGCAATTGGCATAGTATCATTTGACGAAACATTGCCGGAATAACCGGCAACTGCAATTAAATTCAAAGTTGCATATGAAGGGATTACACAAACCAATAATAAAAATAAAAATAAACGCACCGACAATCTCCTGAAAGATGCAGATTAATCATTAGATTGGAGTAATTTTATATTTTATATAACTATTTGTCAAAGGGAATAAATTCTACCTAAATACATATATATAAATAATATTTATGTATCTAAAATATTTACGACATTACCAAAAATAACAACAGTAAACAATAACCTAACCCAAATAAATTTTACAAGTATGTAATTTTCACCGTCAATTAAATCTATTACGCTTTGCTCCCTCCGTCACTGCGGTGACACCTCCCTCAAAGAGGGAGGCTTTTCATGTCCCCCTCCTTGAGGGGGATGTCACCGCAGTGACAGGGGGAGTTTGATTATATGAATGCTAATTTTAAAATCCTGACTTTTTTTGTACGGATTAGATTGCTAACGACCTAATGCACCTTTCTCCAATAAACCCAGGTATTCTTTCGGTTTTCTGACATCTTAACTTAGAAAATCTTTGTGTTACTCTGCGTAATACTTAGTGTTACTCTGTGGTTAAATATAATAAACGTCGAATATCGAAGTTTTAAAAATTATACAAAAACTATTGACACCCCATGAATACCGTGGTACTGTATTACATCATTAATACAGTAATCGGGATATTATGCGATTTGATGTTGATACAACCAGTGCCACGCCGATATATGCGCAATTAATTGCGCAGGTAAAACGCGCGTTGGCAGCAGGGACATTACGCGCGGGAGATGCCATGCCTTCTCTGCGCGAAATGGCGACACAACTGCGGGTTAATCCTCTTACCGTGGCACGGGCATATCGCGAATTGGAACAATTGGGACTCCTTACCACCGAACATGGCAAAGGCAGTTATATCACCCCCCAGGCACTGGAACAAACCGAAGAATTTCGCCACGACGCGTTACTGCTGGCAGTAGACCAATTACTGCAGGAAGCACATCGTCTTGGCGCAACCATAACAGATATACAGAAAATCATCACCGACAAGGAGAAAGAAAATGAGTAATGACTTCGTAATCGAGACCGATGGATTATCGCGGAAGTTTGGAAAGAAAATGGCAGTTAACAACCTGTCATTGCGGGTACCACGCGGTTCGGTTTTTGCTTTTCTTGGCAAAAATGGTGCCGGCAAAACCACCACCATCCGCATGTTGTTGAACCTGTTGGATAAAAGCTCCGGCGATATTCGCGTCCTGGGATTAAACCCGGTGAAAGATGAGTTGGAGATTAAACGACGGATAGGTTACGTGGGTGATGGTGTCGCCATGTATGACTGGATGAAGGTGCGGGAGATTATCTGGTACTGCAAAGGTTTTTATGAGAATTGGGATGATGAATTTACCGCGGATTTGCAGAAAAAACTCGAACTGGATTCAGAAACCCGGGTGCGCGACCTTAGCCGCGGCGAATCTGCCAAACTGGCATTGCTGCTGTCGATGGCGTACAAACCGGAACTGCTGATTTTGGACGAACCGACCGCCGGGTTGGACGTGGTGGTACGACGCGACTTTTTGGAGGGAATAATCGAACTTATCCAACAGGAAGGTCGAACCATCTTCTTCTCATCACACATTGTCCACGAGGTAGAACGAGTTGCGGATTGGGTAGGTATTATCGACGCCGGCCAGATGATATGGTGCTCAACCATGGAAGAACTGAAGAATAGCGTGCGCAGAATCACCCTGACATTCGACACAGATGATATCGATATCACCAGCATCCCCCACATTCTGGTACAGGAAAGCACAGGTCGCCAGCAATCCATCATAGTATCCAACTACGGCGATGAAACCATGACAGCAATTCAACAATTGAACCCCATCAACACCGAAGTAATCACCCTCGGCCTCGAAGACATCTTCGTAGCCATGGCAGGCAACCCGGAGGAAACCAAGTGAATCAGGAAATCTGGAAACGATTGATGTGGAAGGAATGGCGGGAGAACTGGCTGTATTTGGGGGTATGCATTGGGGTATTAATGCTAACCGTATTACAGTATAAACCCAAAGATTATGATTCTGATAATTTTATGCCTGCAATTTTTGTGATAATACTTATTGTCGTGCTTAGAACGGCATTACAAAGTATAGCGATAAAACCCGGACAAATCGGTTACAAAATGAGTATGCCGATACCATCAATTATAAAGTATCTGCAAATATATTTTGTATCATTTATTATGCCATTGATAATTGGATTAGCTCTCAGTTTCGCCGTAATATGGCTTAAAAATATTAACCAGCAATCAAGTCCATCAATTAATCTGTTATCAGATAATTACCTGATTAGCGCGGCGATTTTAATGATGATATCCTGTAACGCGTTAGTGGTAGTATTTGCGCGCATAATATCATTAATCCCGGCATTAATAGCAGGTCTGATTTATCTGTTATTGATACTTAACTCGGACTTATTCAGAGTTGCTGTTAATTTGGATTATTTTCTGTGGCTTATCATCGCCCTTGCGGTTACTGCTGTTACCGGCGAAATAATAATCGCGTATGGTGGCAGAAACAGTAATAATTATAAAGGCATTTCATTCAAAAGAGTTGCAATAACTATAATTTCAATCCCCGCGTTTCTGTTTTTATTAATATTAATACCAATAATTCAGGAAAAAATTGAAATGGCAGACACTACCCGAATAGATGCAGGACAAATTTATAATAACAGTTTAAGTGTAACTGATGGTTGTAATAGTCAGCATTTCAAAAACGGTAGAGAAATATTCTATAAAGACATT
>CAZNLA010000293.1:0-6793 GCA_964573385.1 uncultured bacterium | reverse complement strand
GAACTGAAATTGGAAAAACCGCAAGCCTTGGCTGACGCTCAGGGGGCCTATTGCGAATTGTGTTGGAAGCTGTGAAAGCTACTTCAGCGGCTTGTCCCGATTTGCTCAACCCGCTATAATTCAAACAAGTTCCGTTTCAAGGAGACAAGAATGGCCTATACCATCAACAACAACTGCATCAACTGCGGCGTTTGTGAACCCGAATGCCCCTGTGATGCCATCAGTGAGAAGAACGACCTTCGGATCATTGATGCCGGCAAATGTACCAGTTGTGGCGCCTGTGCCGAAGTGTGCCCGGCCGATGCCATCGATGCGGGTTGATCACCCCCATTGAGTTGACCCGGGGCTGTCTGCTGTAAAGTAGACAGCTTTTTTTTGGAATACTTTTTCCCTCAGCGACTTGCCTAAGGCAATGCTTGTTGTTATAGTACCAAGTCAGTTGTGTCAGAATTGCTGACAAGGAGAATGTAGAATGGCCGGTCAGAATATTTCCAAGAACGCGCGTCGTGGTGAAGCCCAGGACCTTATCAGTCGTTGGGGTGGTAAGATCGTCATGAAGTCTGTGTTTGAAAACGGTAAAATCCGTCACTATGCCGTTTGCGAAAAGAGCGGTACCCAGGCTCGCAAACCTCGCGACCTGATGTAAGCGGTAAGGGCATGGGTTTACCATGCCCTGAGCTTTTACTAACATGATCCTTTCCGGACTGGAAATCAAGCGACGTTTGGGTAACGGGATTGTGATTGACCCGTACGAGCCTTCGCAGTTAAACCCTAACAGTTATAATTTACGTCTTCACAATGAATTGTTGATTTATGACAATTCGGTTCTTGACATGCGCGTGCCAAACCCCTATCACATTGTAGCAATTCCCCCTGAAGGCATTTTGTTGGAGCCAAATCGGCTGTATCTCGGTCGAACCCTGGAATTTACCGCAACAGAAGGATTGGTGCCTATGTTGGAAGGGCGTTCCAGCATTGGGCGGCTCGGTTTGTTTGTTCATGTAACCGCTGGTTTTGGAGACGTTGGCTTTAAAGGTTTTTGGACCTTGGAAATTCTCTGTGTCCAGCCAATACGTATTTATGCTGGTGTTGAGATTTGCCAGATTTTCTACCACACGGTTGAAGGCGAATACGAGACTTACTCAAAAGGCAAATATCAGAACAATTCTGGTATCCAACCTTCCTTCCTGCATCGTGATTTCGAAAAGAAAAAATCCTGACGGCTCAGACTGGTTGCCAGCCATTCGCACATCGGGAAAGTTCATATTGTTGAGCCAGCAATTTTTCCAGCCCCTGGTTGAGCAGGATTGCGGTCCTTTGGAGCAAGATGTCATCGGGGTCGTGGGCCGGTAAACTCTGTCCATAACCGCTGGTGAGCAGGCAATCCAAAAAGAATTTTGAAGCCAAAAAGCGTTCTTGCTTGTCGACTGCCAAAATCAGCGGGTACATCAGTATTTAATTCTAATGAAGAACTTTCAAATGGCATACCATCCTTAAATTCCCACACACCATTTCTGATTAAAACACCTGGATTTGCTTTACTAAGTATTTTGGCTTCATCCTTCTTAATTACACCTTGAATCCATATTTCTTCCAACTGTGTTGATGTACTTTTCAAGTCATATGTATCAAAGATTACCTTGCAATAGATTAGTGACAACTTTCTAAGGCGATGGAGTTCTTGAAAAGATGAAAATGTCATTTCTTTCTTAATAGTATTAATTACAATACATTCGATATTTCTGAATGTATTGATAGTTCTCATATCAAGTTGGTTACATACTTGTATTACCATCCAGGTAATATTACTATTATCGCCAACAAATCGTTCTAATTTTCTACAACCATAAAGAGTTAAGGTTTTCAAGGAATCTATAAATGCGGAATTTGAAAATTCTTCTATTGAACCACCCCATAATTGCATATTCTCTACTGGTAAATGCCGCCATTTATCAAACGGAATAAAAGGGAAATTTCCTAACATTAATGCCTTTATTGTCGTACAACGGGTAATTACATCAATATCCTCTGGAACTGCCAAATTCAGGAAAAGATTTGTAATTTGTGTTTCTGAAATCCTACCTATATTTCGTTTGTGATTCTTTGCTGTATCAATGCAAATAGATTTACCATGTTTAAACCACTCTATACCATCGAGTGAACGAAGTTGAAGCCCGTTCAAGTCAAGTTTCTCCAAACCCATCATGGATTTAATAAATGTGAGATTTGTAACCTTTGAACTCCCTCTGATAAACAGAGACTTAATTCTTTCTATACCATCAATATTAGCGAGTATTTCTTGAAGCTCACATTCATCAATGTTAATCCCAGCACGATTACTTAAATAGAGTGTATCATAACATTGATCTAAATGCTTTAGCGTTTTTAACTCATATTCTTCAATTTCCAATATATTTTCTTGGAAAGATTTTTTTATATTCATTAAAATCTCACTTAATTGAATTATTTAGGAAATATACATGTTTGTTGGTAGAAAATTTGATTATAATATTTGGTCAGAGACAAAATAAATAATTACTTGCATATGAAATATTTTAATATTCTTGGGAATCTTTTATCTGACAAAATTAAAATACCCCGATATAACTTTACCGGGGTATATAATTTATTTTCTAATATCCAAGACACTTCATAATAGCACCCATGTCTGCTGGTAAAACAGTTATTGGGTCGGCCTGTTTAATGGCGTTATCGGGATCTTTTAAGCCGTGTCCTGTTACAGTACAGGTAATTATTCCATCATCTTCGGGGAAATATCCGGCGGCAGCGAGTTTTATTACCCCGGCAATTGATGCTGCAGATGCTGGTTCTACAAATACACCTTCCAGACGCGCCAGGGTTTTATAAGCGGATAGAATCTCTTCATCTGTAACCATATCAATTAAGCCACCGGATTCATCGCGTGCGGCGACAGCACTCTTCCAACTGGCAGGATTTCCTATTTTTATAGCGGTTGCAATTGTGTGCGGATCTTCAATAATTTTATTATATACTATCGGTGCCGAACCTGCAGCTTGAAAACCTAACATACGTGGTGTGTGTGTAGATTTGCCAATATCAAAATATTCTTTGTACCCTTTCCAGTAAGCAGTGATATTGCCGGCATTACCAACTGGCAAAACATGGTATGTAGGGGCATCACCCAAAACATCCACTATTTCAAAAGATGCGGTTTTTTGACCTTCTATGCGGAATGGATTAATTGAATTTACCAGAGTAATAGGATATTTTTCAGTTATTTCAATAACAAAGCGCAAGGCATCGTCAAAATTACCGTCAATAGCCAACACCTTTGCACCATGAATCATCGCTTGAGATAATTTACCCAAGGCGATATTGCCATTAGGAATTAGCACGATACATTCCATGCCGGCGCGCGCGGAATATGCAGCCGCAGCAGCAGAGGTATTACCAGTCGACGCGCAAGCAACGGCCTTACACCCGGCTTCCTTTGCTTTGCTGATCGCCATGGTCATACCACGGTCTTTAAATGAACCGGTGGGATTTAATCCTTCATATTTTGCATATATCTTTTGTTTAATACCAACATATTTTCTGAAGTTATCTAACGGAATCAACGGTGTGTTACCTTCCATTAAAGTTACCACTGGGGTAGCATCAGATACCGGGAGATACTCTCTGTATTTCTTTATCAGACCGGGCCAACCAGCACTTGGGGAATTCATAATAATCATAGCTCCTTAATTCGTTGAATACATTATAAAAATTTAAGTCAAATTTGTCACGATTTTTGTTAAATACGATGAATGAACTTTAAAAAACGTTTTTTTAGGTGCTTTATTGCGTTTTTCCGTGACAACGTATATCCTTCTGCGATATAATTTATACAGATTACAACCTTAATAATTAAGAGGAAAGTTATGCCTGCAACAACAATGGAACAACTTGTATCGCTGTGTAAACGCCGCGGTTTTATATTCGCCGGTAGCGATATCTACGGTGGATTACAGGGAACATATGATTATGGACCGTTAGGTGTAGAATTAAAGAACAATATAAAAGCCGCATGGTGGCGCGCGAATGTATATGAACGCGATGACATGGAAGGGATTGACGCGTCTTTATTAATGAACAAACTGGTGTGGAAATATTCGGGACACGAAGATACTTTTGTTGACCCGATGATTGACTGTAAAAGTTGTAAAAGCCGTTGGCGCGCGGACCATGTAAAAAATGGTAAGTGCGAAAAGTGCGGGTCCAGCGATTTAACAGAACCACGACCATTTAATATGATGTTTAAAACAACGGTTGGCCCGGTGGCAGATGACGATTCATACGCTTACCTGCGTCCGGAAACAGCACAGGGAATTTTTGTTAATTTCAAGAACGTTGTTGATTCTACCAATCGTCGCCTGCCTTTTGGCATCGCCCAGATTGGCAAGTCATTCCGCAACGAAATTACACCCAGAAACTTTATCTTCCGGGTTCGCGAGTTTGAACAGATGGAAATTGAGTTTTTCGTTAAACCCGGTTCTGATGAAGAATGGCATGAAAAATGGGTAGAAGACCGGGTAAACTGGTGGACAACATTAGGAATAAGACGTGAAAACCTGAAACTTTACCACGTACCGGCAGATGAATTAGCACATTATTCCAAAGCAACTGTTGATATTTTTTATAAATACCCAATTGGCTGGGAAGAAATTGAAGGTATCGCAAACCGGACAGATTATGACCTGGGTTCGCACAGTAAAAATCAGGCTGATTTAGGCTTGACAGCAAATGTGATGAAAAATGAACATAGCACGGCAAAGTTAACTATACCTGACCCGGAAACTAATAAACCTATCGTACCATACGTTATAGAACCATCCGCAGGTGTTGACCGTGGCGTATTAGCGTTATTATGCGAGGCATATGACGAAGAGATTAAGCCAAATGGTGAGATGCGCACAGTATTGCGTTTAAAACCAAGTATTGCACCTATTAAAGCCGCTATTGTTCCGTTGAAACGAAACGCACCGGAAATTGTGGAAAAAGCGAAGGCTATTAAGAAAAATCTGCAAAGTACCGGCGAAATGAGAGTAGTTTATGAAGATACCGGTAATATTGGTAAAGCTTACAGCAGACATGACGAAGTAGGTACCCCCTATTGCGTAACCGTAGATTTCCAGACATTGGAAGATGATACCGTTACCGTGCGCGACCGTGATTCAATGGAACAGATACGTCTTAAAACAGATGAATTATACGCGTATATCCGCAAAGGCATAAGTGATACCTTCAGCAAATAAAATGGAAAAATATAGATATTCTGATAATTTAGCGGATTTAAATTTCGATGTGATTACTGCCTGGTTGACCAGTACCTACTGGTCAACGGGTATTTCACGTGAAAAAGTTATTAAAGGGTCAGAAAGTTCAACTGTCTGCGTCGGAGTATTCAATGCAGAAGGTGATCAAATTGCGTTCGCGCGATGTATTTCTGACACCACCAGATTTGCATATATTGCAGATGTTTTCGTTGACGAGAAATACCGGCATCAGGGGATAGCACAAAATATACTTCAATTCTTCTATACACATCCAAAACTTAATGAAGTTGGTTCATTTTATTTACTCACCCAGGATGCACAAAAAGTATATGAAAAATCAGGGTTTGTATTGTACCCACACCCGGAAAGATTTATGGTTAAACGAAGGGTTGAATGATAGGTCGTTACTTTAGCTCAAAGTCACTTCCACAAGCTCAGTGACCAATCACAGAGCCTGGCGAAGCGACCATCTCATTCCATGATTCTCCTCTCTACAGGACTGAAAACGTTTATTTAGGCAACAATGAATTCATGACATAAAAAATCGATGTGTTATCAATTACTGAAACATCGCCATGTAAAAAATCTTTTGTATTAATGGCATAACTATTAAATGTTTTATCACCGTATCCCTGATAAAACAGATCAACCATTCTATTTGTATGGTTCCGCCATCCTTTTACATCAATTCCCCAGTTTACGCTGGGAAACTTACCAGCATCTTCCGCTACTACATTACGCATATACCCGGTATCATGGTCTGCAGTTATTATTAACAGATTATTTTCCCAACCACCATTTGCGTTAATCCAATTGATAACTGATGTAATCGCTTCATCAAATGCCAGAGTTTCACCTATTGAAGCATTGATATTATTGCCATGATTAGCATAATCTATTGTACCGCCTTCAATCATCAAAAAGAAACCTTTATCATTACTTAATTGATTAACAGCGCATTCAGATAATTCTGCTAATGTAGGTATATTTTTATCTGCACCTGCTTTATCAGCATTGCAATACGGAATCTGTTGTTGATTCATGAAAGCACCGAATAGTTTTTTAGCAGATTTATCTTTGCTGAATTTTAGAAAATCTTCGCGGATGCATATTAATTTATAACTTGTTTTATCATTTTTTAAATCATCCCAATCCTGTTTTGCTATATAATTAAATTTAGGGGTATTGCCAGCGGATTCCGGGTTACCGGCGCCAATTATTACATCCGGCATAACGTTAAATATCTGATCGTGTGCTATTTGCGCATAATTATTCCGATTTTCATTATGAGCGGAGAAACCTGCCGGGGTAGCATGAGAAAAGGCAACTGTAGATACCACACCGGTTTTCATACCACATTTTTGCGCAAGTTCCACGATAGTTGCCACACTTCGCTTGCGTGGGTCTACTGCAATTCCCTGATTATATGTCTTCACCCCACAAGCAATAGCCGTTGCTGCCGCAGCAGAATCTGTAGAATCATTCATAACATATTT
>CAZNLA010000292.1:0-6820 GCA_964573385.1 uncultured bacterium | reverse complement strand
ATCGATACAGATACCGCCTCTTTCCTGGTGCCGGATATGAGATTCTCGGATGCGGTTATGTTACCATTGGATATCCCACAGGAAGGTAAAGTGCATATTACCACAGAAGGATTATTCCGTTACAATGATCGTCAGCCATGTTGGCAGGCACAATGGGAAGATATAATTAATCTGCGCGAGAAAATTGTTCCCAAAGAACGCCGGCCAATACAATTTACCATACAGGTTGATGGTAAAGATATCGGCACGTTAACTTCGGTTGTAACCCGCGACCGCGAGGTAAAACTGGAATTAGCGTCAAATTCGGCAGGTTTAAAACCAAAGTCGGTAGTTGAAGAAGTTGTAATACAGGTAAGTGGCGATGTTGTATTACCTGCCGGAAAACATAAAGTTATGCTTATCCCGCATAATATTGTTGACGGACAGTTAAAGGCTATTTATATCGGTGTTGACGCACCGGCAGTACCAGAGAAATAATATTTACAGGATTTTCGCTTTTCAGCAAAAATCTGCATGAAATTGGTCGCTTCGACAGGTTCAGCGACCGGTCACTGAGCCTGTCGAAGTGACTTTAAGCGAAATTCCTGATTTATAAAGGGTTAAAAATATGAGCAAGAAAATTGAAGAAATTGATGTGAATTTTAAAAAAGCTGAAGTGGGCGGACGTGAATTAATTTTTGCAAACGCGTTACAGCAACCATTTGTATTAACCGGGTTTGCATGGTTTGATAAAGAACAGAAATTATGCAGATTACCGGAAGCAGTTTTACCGGATACTAATGACGGGGTCAGGTATCTTGCGTACAATACCAGTGGCGGCATGATTAGATTTCGTACTAATGCAACTACGATAGCAATTAAAGCCAATACGGATAATATTTCAGATATGAACCATATGCCCAGAAATGGGAGTTCAGGATTTGACATATATATTGGGTCGGGAAGTGAAAAAACATTTTATCGCTCTGTTAGTCCCGGGCCTGGCGAGAAACAATTTGAAGGAATTTTAGCAGATGGATTACCTGATAATGAAATGCGCGATTGGTCGTTATATATGCCTCTTTACAATGGTGTAAATACTGTAGAAATAGGATTTAATCCCGGATGTGAAATTGCACAACCAACGCCATTTACTGTTGAAAAACCTGTCGTAATCTACGGTTCGTCAATCACCCAGGGTGGATGCGCTTCAAGAACCGGAAATGCTTATACCAATATACTTACACGTTGGGTGGATGCACCACTGATAAACCTTGGTTTCAGTGGTAGCGCGCGTGGTGAAACTGCGATTGCGGATGTTATAGCCAGTATGGATATATCCGCGTTTATTCTCGATTACGACCATAACGCGCCTCATACTGACCATCTGTTGGCCACTCATGAGCCATTTTTTAATATCATTCGGGAAAAACAACCAGACCTGCCAATAATAATGATGACAAAATGCGATTTTTACCCGAATGATGATTGTCGAAAAAGACGTGATATTGTCCGCCAAACATGGCAAAACGCTGTGGATAAAGGCGATAAAAATGTATACTTTGTTGATGGCGAAGATATGTTCGGTACAGACAATCGTGATGCCTGTACTGTTGACGGTTGCCATCCTAATGATTTGGGATTTTACCGCATGGCAAAGACAGTTCTTCCGGTATTGCAACAGGTGTTGGGAAAATAATTTATGATACACTTTTCATCGCTAACGAAAATCCTTACATTTTTTTGTTTGCTTTTATTATCGTCATTTATTCATGCTGAAGGCGATTCTTTGGAATGGGTCGGTACCGTGGGTAATAGTGGTGGTGGCGGAGAAGGATGGTCTGTAGTAAGAACTATTTTGGACCGTAGCGGTGGTGGAGTTGTTGTAGACGCAAAAGGACGTATTTATACCGGAGGTGGTGACAGAATTGTAGTTATGAATACCGATGGAAAGCGATTGTGGGAAACCAAAGTTCCTGATAAATGGATGCTTGGCGGTGCTACCTTTGCTTTTGCTCATGGATATTTATATTTTGTTGCCGGCATACCATATGATTTTTCCGGCAATTTTAATCATCTGATGCCTCCATGGATTCTTGTGCAACCAAATATTTGCCGTGTAAAATGTATTCCGGACGCGGTGGTGGAGGTTGTTGTCCCGCGTAGTAAATTAACTACCTGGTCTGACCCATGGTACAGCAGAGACGTTACGCTTACCTCCAGTAGTGATGGTACGCATCTGTATATAGGTTATTCACAAATGAAATATACCCCGGTAGATGGATATAAAATATTGGGTTATCTGGTACAGGAAGTAATGGCAGACGGTACATTACAAACGATGTTTCTTGACCCTGTGAATGGCGGAAGAATAAGCATGGATGAAACTGGAAATTTCTATCGCGGTGGCGGAAACAAAGTATATAAGGTTAATATAAATGGAGAACAAATACAGGATTTTATTCCGGTATCGTTGCCTTCAATGGGTGCTGTACCAACAGGATATACCGGTTCAGTAATACTAACAAAAGACAGAATATGGGACGGGGGACATTATGGTTTTGTCGGCACTTTTACCCGAGAAATGAAATCTTATCCGGGTGTTGTTTCGCAATGGAATAACGCTCTTTTCCGTGTGACACAGATTGCTGATGCACCGAATGGTAATTATTATATTAAATCCACTGATGCGCTTTACCTTACCGCGTTAATAGACGATAAACTGGTTTTAAAACGGCGTTTTGGTTCTATTCCATATTTATATTGCCTGGGTATTACCCCGCAGGGATACATTGGTGCCGGTAATGATAATAGCACAGGTATGATGTGGTTTGATTTTGTCAATAATGACCCATCCGCACCGCCTGTCCGTACCGAATACCCCGGTACAACATGCCAGGGGTATAACGATGGTCAGGGAAATATCATATCTTACGGCATAAACCCCGGATATGTTTCATTAGAATATAAACCTCAGCAAAGTGGGATAACTCAGTTAAAAATGAAACCTGAACCTTTTACAGATAGAGCAAATCATGCTGAAACGGTTAAATCTGGCACTTTTGACGGAAGAATTGTCGCGGTTGCACCAGTGACAAAATATATTTTCGCGATTGATTCACGCAATAATCGGATAGTAAAATCAACAGTAACAGACCAGTGTATCTTTTCGCCGGTTACGGATGTTATACCCGCGGGAATAATAAATTCAATCACTTCAACCGGCACATTATTAATGCTGGCTATTGGCAATTCGGTACATTCATTTACTGTTGATAAAGACGGAAAAATGTCACTGGCATGGGTTTTAAACAGCACTGGCAAAGATAATTTCGGTGATACATTATATCTGTCCGCAGATGGTGGTTATCTGCTTATTTCTGATACGAAACACCAACGAATATTGTCGTATTCTATGACTTTATCAGAAATACCAAAATTTATTTCACAACTTGGCATCACTGATATATCAGGTGGTGATGTTGGATTATTTAATGCACCTACACTGGTAAGTATTAACGGTGGTAAAGGTGTGGTTTATGATTCCGGCAATCAACGTGTAGTTAAAATTAGATTGCGATAATGCAATTTATAATAAAAGGAGAGGGTCATGTTTAATGTTTCATTTTTGTCCATTGGGTTGGTGATTATTTTATTGTTGTCAGCAACTGTTGCTATTGCTGAAATACCACGGTATAAACATTCTGTGTTGAATGCGTTTCCCGTTCAGGATGCTGGTAAAAACGGTAAAATCATCATTGATGGTGATATATCAGACTGGAAACCGGATACATTCATTGACATGTATGCTGATCCTGACCTGAAAGAGTTTTTCTCGTGTAAAGTTGCCGTAGCATATGATGCTGATGGATTAATAATTGCGGTGAAATATGTTGACGCAAGTCCCATGATAAATCGGGTAGACCCGACAGTTGACCCATTTCGAGGTTGGGCAGGGGATGGGCTACAATTTCGTGTTATTACCGATGCCGGCATGAAAAATCCATTACCTGCAGATAAGTTAAACAGTGATGCTATCGTACATTGCACCATGTGGTATTTCACCGATAAAGCGCAACCAACACTGGATTTGCGGTACGGTATGGATTTCCATGGGGTTAACACTCTTATTGGCGATAAAAGCGGTCTGATATTTAAAAAATGCGACGGAGGATACGTGCTGGAAGGCCGTATTCCATGGTCAGTATTAAAGGCAACCGCCCCTAAACCCGGTGATAAATGGACTGCTACCCTGCAACCTTTATGGGGCAATGCTGATGGGTCATTGCAGCATAACTTTTTTGAGGTTGTTTCTGCAGGTGGTTTTCATTTTCAGCGAACAGATGGATGGGGTGCCATTAACTTCATTGCTCCGGCAGATGTTAAAGCGACATTAATTAGCCAGTTGAATGAGGAAAAAAGAATTTTTGCGTCTGATAAAGTAAGTAAAATTTTCAATATTCCGGTTAAATACAAAAATCCTGCTGCCGGTTATGTAAGCCTTGCTATTTGTAATAAAGAAGGACAAATAGTTCGCACATTGTTAACAAAGGCAAAACGTGGTGCCGGTATGCAGACAGAGGAATGGGATGGCAAGGATGATAATGGTAAACCAGTACCACCCGAGACTTATTCTCTTAAAGCGCTTACACACCCGGGAATAGTGCCAAAATATATCTGCAGTGTAATGAATAGCGGTAACCCTGGTTGGGGCAACAGTGGGGGAAAATTTGGCTGGGGCGGTGACCACGCAAATCCGATAGACACGGTATCTGACGATAAGGGTAATACTTACCTGATGTGGACATTTAATGAAGGTGGCGATTTCCTCATTAAGGTGGATGCTACCGGGCAAAAACAGTGGGGTTCACGAATATCATGGGGTGATTTTGATGGTGGGGCAACCGCATTGGTGTATGACAATGAAATGATATATGTCGCGAAAGATGGCAAAAATCGCAAAGGTACCAACCATGGTGGATTATTTGTATTTAATGCTTCCAACGGTAACAGGATGAACTTTATATCCGGTCAGGGTGTTATGCCAGTAACTGACTGGAACACCACTAGTTGGCCGGCAAAACCGGAAGGCGCGGCGGCTATTCATGAAGCGAATATAACCGGATTGACCACTAATCAAAGTTATCTGTTTGCGTCGTTATACCTTGAAAATAAGATAATAGCGCTTGATAAAAAGACCATGAAAACAGTTAATAGTTATCCAGTACAAAATCCTGGTAATATTAAATTTGATGCTGCCAATGACCGTTTATTTATTGTCAGTGGTGAAAAAATTATGACATTGAATCTTAAAGACGGGGTAATAACACCGTTTATTTCCGAAGGTCTGGAAAAACCTTATGGATTGGCAATAGACGCGGGAATCTTATGGGTCAGTGTCGGCGGAAAACAGATGCAGGTACTGGGTTATGACACACAAGGCAAACTGGTTAAATCCATCGGTAAAACAGGTGGTCGGCCATTAATGGGCAAGTTTGACCCGGCAGGTATGTTAAATCCATGTGGAATATCGGTTGATACTAAAGGTCAATTGTGGGTAACTGAGAATGATAGTACCCCTAAACGCATAAGTCTGTGGAATGTAAAAACGGGTAAGTTAATAAAAGATTTCTACGGCAGTGCGGCATACGCGCCGATGATGGCGCCTAATCTGGACAAACCGGAAGAGGTGCTAATTCATAACTCGAAATTTATTGTTGATTATGACAAAGGAACATGGCGACCGGAAAGCACTGTTTACCGGCAATCTGCCATGGGTGGTAATGCCATTGGCGGGTCTGATCAGGGATATGGCTTTATGGGTGCAACCTTCCACCAGACCACCATTGCCGGCAAACCATTCGCATTTAATGGGCATGGTGGTGTGTTTGCGGTGAAGGACGATAAATTTATACCGATATATTCGTTAAGTAACTACCAAAGTTGTTTCCCGCCATTAAATAACGCGAAGCAGGAATGGTCTTGGAATACGTCATTTGAATGGAAAGACCAGAACGGTGATGGTTTAATACAGGAAGGTGAATATCGTAAAATCAGCGGTGTTGGCCTTGGTAACGCAATCGCGCAGTTCGGTGGTACCATGCATCCGGGCGGTGGATTTATTCAGGGGAACCGCGTTTTTCGTCCAAATGGACTTGATGAAAAAGGCATACCAATCTACCCAAAACCGGAAGACGCTGAAAAAGTTATCACTGGTAAAGGGCCAATGAATAATTACAGCAATTGGATGGATGTATGGCCTTCTTATAAAGATGACTGGAAGAAGTTTTACGCTGTCGCCAGTTTGCGTAACCCGGTAAATGGTGGCATGGATGGTGGTGGTGAAGACGGAATATATAAATTTGACCGTGACGGTAAAATTGACTGGAGATATAGTCGGGTAGCGGTATTTTATGCTTTGAAAGCGCCATTGGCAAAAACAGGCGATTTGTTTGGATCATTGCGTATTGCCGGTTTTGCGGATATGCCAAAGCAAAATGGTGGTCAAATCGTAGGTATTGGTGTGTATCGCGGCTACTTCGGTTTCCTCAGCGAAGATGGCTTATTTATTGATCAAGTTGGTTATGATAATGGTCGCGGACCATCACCAAACTTTGATGTATTCTTTATAGAAAACTTCTCTGGTTATTTCTTTAAACATCCGGTAACCGGCAAAGTTTACCTGTTCTGTGGTGATGTAGATGGACGCATTCTGGAACTGCAGGGATGGGATAAAATTAATAGTTTCAATGCGGGAAATATTATAATTAGTGATGATGATTTCAAGGCAGTTATTTCTTCCGCGACTGCAGATAATGGTCAACAGGTAGCACCACCAATA
>CAZNLA010000291.1:0-6839 GCA_964573385.1 uncultured bacterium | reverse complement strand
ATCGCCGGTCACCTTTGTGATAATGCCCCCACTGATCTTTCGTCCAGCCACGGATACCTTCCGATGAAATTTTTTTTAGCAATTCTACTCTCAAATCCACACAATTATCTCTGGCAGAGATGAGATATAATGTCACTGATAGAGAAGTTTATCCATGACGTTTTGTTAATATAAATCTCTTTGCCGCCCTTTTATCTCTGCTGCTCTTGGAGAGGATACCTGCTGGTTAACAGGGTGTCAGTTAATCAGCAGGTTAAAGTTCGAGTCTTTGTATTTCGAGGCATACTCGGATTGCAAAGTTCCTTATAAAAAGTATCTCTTACTTCCTGTATGATCATACCTCCGAGTCTCGCCTTCGCAACCAAAGTCGTCCTTTTTCTGTTAAGCGATATTGTTGCTTGCTGCTATTTGGCTTATCTTGGATAGTGCGTTCAATCATACCTTTATCAAGAGCAGGGGTGATATAAACTGTGCGAAAATTCTTGGCATTACACAAACTTAATAGCGACATCAGTTCTTTTTTACCTTTTGGTATTTCGCATAATGGTAATAGTCGCGCTACTTCCTGGGAAATAATTATCTCTAAATCATCAACTGGGGTGGTGACTGGGGTGGTCATCTTTATATCTGATTCAAAATCAATTGCCGGTCGGAATGTGATAACTATTGATCCTGTACGTTCTTCCCACGTAGGAGCAGGAGCATGATTTTCGCGGCACCAATCAATAATATTAAGCGTACCTGTACCCCAGCGTTCGATGATGCCAGCGCGATAAAGCACTTGGGCGATCAGCGGGTTCCAAGGACGTGATTCGTGAGCTTGTTTCAATCGTTCCGGGGTTAAGCCAAAGTGAAAAGTTCCTGGATTACTAATTTCCAAACGATCATCATACATTTCCAAACTCACAGCACCGCCAGTGATGGTGTAATCACGGTGACACATGGCATTTGCCAATGCCTCACGTGTAGCGCGCGGAGCGTAGCGTGGCCTATCTTCGCGTACCAATTGACCGGAGACAACGCGTCCGGCGATAGGCACATTATCACGAAGGAACCGCTCAGCTTGCCGTAAAAGTTCAAAAAGGTTGCCGGTAAACATGCGATTGTCAGCAAAGTCGGCCAATCGATTGATGCCACGAAAGCGTGCTACCTGCAATAAACATTGTGGATATGCGCCAAAAAGATGAGAGGCCTTTCCAAATAATACTACAGCAGCATTAAGCAATTGACCGCCCTGTAATAAATCAAAACCACGAAGCAATCCTTCGGTATCCAGTTCTCTGGGCGGTTCTAAGCGACCCAATCGCACAGCAGTATCTACTGCCCGCTGAATTTCTTCGCCATCAAGATCAGCAATACATACATTAATTGGCACTGCTTGATTTTCCCATCGCCGTATAGGATGCATGGTTTCGGTAAGTAATAGTTCATACACATTACGTGGCATAACCTGAGTAGTTGGTCCATGACGCAAGTATGCACGTCCATCAAAAGTATAGGGGCGTTGATTGCCGGTTACAATTTGAATAGTCAATATTGAAATTGTCGCATCTAATTGTGTAGTATCTATTATCGGAAAGACTGGTGGATCAATACGCCGCAATTCATGAGTTACTTCCTCAATTGTACGTGCGGTAACTTGTTGACCGAATATTTCTCCATTATTATGTATACCAAAGAGTACTACGCCACCAACACCATTAAGCATCGCACATACCGTCTTTACTGCCTCGGTACGTTGTCCGGTTGTACGTTTAAAGTTCTATCTGTTCTGGAAAATTGTAAAGAAAAGTATACAAGAAAAAATGCGAAAATTATTTATTTTGGACTTAATCTTACTTTTAGCGTAATCATTAGGAGTTTTATAACCTAAGGATGAATGCAGTCGATTTGAATTATAATATAATTCCATATCATTACAGGTTAAGGAAAAACCATGGTATTGTCTGTCACATCGGGTTAATACAGATCATTGAGTAAGGCATTCAACCCTGTTAAGTTTAATACCTTGGCGGCACAATAACAGTAATTAATCGCACTGGATGTTCATTTACGCATCGTCCGCGCACTGGTTGTCCGGCAGGAATATAAAAAGCGTCGCCGGTATGAAGTAATTGTGAATCGCTTCCTTTTATCTCCAGGAATAGCTCTCCATGCAATACATATCCGGTTAAATCAGATGCTAATTCCTCGAAATCCGGCACTTCACCCGGGCGCAGTTCTTCTTCAATCATCTCTACTTTTATATCATCCCGTCGTGGCAATATCAATGTGTATGTGCGATGGGCTTCACCCGCACTCATCATCTGTTCGCGACGAAATATCGGGCCTGCAGGTATTGGGCGGACTTCGGTAAAGAAATCTCCCAGGTCAGACCCCAGGGCTATCAGTAATTTGCGCAGCATCGCGATAGTAGGACATATTGTTCCATTTTCCACGCCTGATATATAACCGGTGGATAATTGCGCCTGTTCAGCAAGTTGACGTATGGAAAACTTGCTACGCTGCCTTAATTGCCGCAATCGCTGACCGACAGCTTCCTCGGCATGTTGTGTTGGAGTTGTATTCACAGATTCATTTTAAAGGTATCAACATTAAATGTCAATTAATCTGCTGAAAAATATTGACGGTTTGCCTATTGTTCATCATGTTGAAAAATTAAAATACGGTAAATTAGAATCATTTGATGAAATAATTATTGAAAAGATGAATAATAATGAACGTATTATGGAAACACCTCATAACCAGGCTGAGATATTCTGTACATATCAATGTGGTAAATAAAGAATTGATTATATTAACATGACTTACACTTGCATTCAGTAAAAAAGGCAGCCACTTGTGGCTGCCTTTTGCATTTATAAGAAAGTAAGTTCCTGATTTATTTGGATTATGGTATTAAACTTTTATACGGGTGGGCTGTTGGCAGGTTTGTTTGAAGGCCGTATTTGCCTGCCAGATATCCTTCTATCTTTTGACGGTTGTCAGAGGTAAGGGCGGAATTATAGCAGATAATTTCGCTGATATAGATATTCGCTTTTTCGCTATGATATACTGACCCGCCAATTGTCACTTCACCCGGCGTTGTGGTTGGATGTGTAATTCCGGATACCGTTCGCAGGTTATCCGTGGCGGCACTGGTGAAATTGCGGATTTCATTAGTTCCACCACTGGCAAATACCGTTTCAATAATGTCCCCTGTGGTCTCTATTGCTCCGACCGTCGTACCAGTATTGAACCAATAACTGCCCATCCATAAACCAGCACTCGCATTATCTCTCCAACGGTATTCAATGGTTTCAGGATTTGTATCAATGTTGAAAAATCGGCTTCCGGCCCCGGTACCATTTTGTGCTACGACCATGAATATTGCACCATTCGGATAGCAATAGGCGAAAGCAGGCAATGTCAACCCGCCTGCGCCACTGAACTTTATCGCCGGACTGCCATTTAATAACGAGGCTTTATATGTCGGCGCGGTGGCATATACCCCGGTGGTATTACGTCCATTTGCACTGCTGTCTTTCCAGTTGGAGACTGTTCCGCCATCGCTGACACCGGTGATGGCATCCGCCGCAAGCCATAATTGCAGGTTGGCAATATCTGACGGAACAAAACTGCCTATTGGTGTTGGCGGGTTATCTGTGGCCGCGACATGGCCGTCTACATAACATATAACGGCTTTTCCACTATGACGCAGATCTATTTCAGACTTTTTTGTTACGACATTGGTAGTATTGCCGCCATCCGCGCAGAGTCCTGCAGCAGTCGGGTCTTTTATATCGCCCATTGATTGACCGGAACGGTTTAGATAGTATCCATACCCATTCGGTGTGTTTTTCCCTTTAGTTGGGCAAATTAACACACCCGGGTCAACCTTAATATCGCTCCACACGCTGGAAGTTCCGGGTAACATCTCTTCATGGTCCTGAGCATACATCTGCGCAGACGCAGCGATTTGGCGCTGGTTGCTACTACACGTCGTCTGCCGCGCCTTCTCACGCGCACGTGCAAAGACCGGGAATAAAATTGCGGCGAGGATGGCAATAATGGCTATCACGACCAGCAATTCGATGAGGGTGAAACCTTTTTGACTGGATTTCATAGTTTGCTCCTTTTTAAAGAAAATATTGCACGAATAGCATCCATTAAAGTGTGTATAAAAACGTTAACGGAATACTATGGTGCTTTTCAATAAAATTATATTATCACACCACTATAATGGTTGTAAATAGGCATTAAGCGGTTTTTTTTGTTAATTTTGAAAAAGTTCGATTGTTGACTGAATATATTCGTTTGTTAAAAGGGGGAAATTGGGCAACCACAAGGGATTGCCTCTACGATTTTTATTAAAAACAAAAGTCATGATGTATTATAAGCTTTTCCGGACAAGTCTAAGATGTTAGTAACGGTAAACTGATATAACTTAAATCTAACAATATTGACATCATAACCGCAAAGCAATAAGATTAATTAAAGAAAACAGATAATCTATTAGAGTAAAGGGCTTCATTAAATGAATGAAATGTTGCATTTTGGATACCATCTGCGTTCTGTTCGCCAACAGCGCAAATATTCTCAGCGTACTCTGGCCACGGCAGCAGGAATAGCGGTCAGTTTCCTGGCAAAAATTGAGATGGGAAAAGCATCGCCAACGCTGATGACATTAATGAAATTAGCTGAAGCACTTGATTTAACTGTTGTTGAATTACTGTCACCCGCTACAATTACTGACACTCCGTTGTTAGTAATACCACAAGAGCAAATGCATGTGGTTGATGATGGCGACCGGCACTGGCAATATTTATTTCCCCAGCACGAAAATATCCGGGCTGTGATGATAAATGAGATTTATCAACCCCATACAAAAAAGACAGAGATAGAACAGCATAAACATGATGTTTGCGGAGTTGTGCTGGAAGGAACTTTAATTATAGAGATACCCATGAGTCAACCAGTATATGTAAATAAAGGAGATTCTTTTTATATAAAGGCAGGAACTCCTCACCGTTCATTAAACCAGACTGATTCTCCCACCCATATAATCTCAGTCGAGTTGCTTGATACGACAGCGAATGATGCTGATGCTGATATGGCGAATTCGTAATACGAGACGCAATATTTTGCGTCTCTACAGACATGCAATGCCTCTTCTTGTAATATAACAGGACGTTCGCTTTATAAGCGAACTTTGCTTTAAAATGGTCGCTTCGACAGGCTCAGCGACCGGTCACTGAGCCTGTCGAAGTGACCTTAAGAGAAAGTCCTAATATTTAATAAAGCAAAATATCTTCATTATATTTAAAAAATCTATTGACCGTCAAACCTCTATAGAGTATCATTTCTTCATATTAAACCACTTTGGGAGGGTTTACAATGACATCAACTTTAATTAATGCGGAAATGATGAATAATACAGTTAATCTTTTACATATTTCAAATAAATATTGCCGGGTTGTGGTTGCTCCTGACATTGGCGGTAGAATTGTAAACATTCAATTAATTTCAACCGGTGATGAACTGCTATGGCATAATCCTGCCGCAGCACTGCAACCATACCCGCCGGATTCACCATATGACCCTTATTTTTACGGTGGTATTGATGAATTGCTGCCGTGTGATGTGCCGGAAATAATCAATGGAATTAATTGCCCTGACCATGGAGAATTGTGGACAACATCGCTAAAGTATGAATTGACAGATAATGTCATTTCTATGTATGGCATTCTACCGCGTTTTGGTCTCAGGTATGAAAAAAAAATACAGTTATCCAATGACAGTCCAGAATTAATTTGCAATTATAGAATCAGCAATCCTACTGATACCCCACGCCATTTTCTATGGAAACTTCATGCGGCGCTGGCTATATCACCTGGTGATACAGTCGATTGCCCGGCGGTATTAGCACAGCCGGTTGACCCGGATTATACCACCTGCCCTGATATGTCTCCATTTATGTGGCCAATGTCGGGTGAAGATGATAAATCTATAATTCCATCAGCCAACGGACAGTGCGAATTCCTGTACCTTTATGATTTAACTGAAGGACGGATGGGAGTGCGCAGTAAGAGCCGAAACTTATACTTCACTTATTATTTTGATACTGCGGTTTTTCCATATGCCTGGTTGTTCCAGTCATTTGGCGGGTTTGATGGTCATTACACAACGGTGTTGGAACCGTGTACAAGTATGCCAATAATGGTGAATGACGCGGCGGCACTTGGTCAATGTACTATTCTGCAACCCGGCGAAGAATTAACTACCACTGTACGCATTGCAGTCGGGAATATCAACACTGAAGGAATATAATTATGAAACGTGTTTTAATAACCGGTGCGTCATCCGGCATTGGCGAGGCAACAGCAAAACGGTTGGCTAATGATGGCTGGCAGGTATGCGTTACCGCGCGCCGGGAAAATAAACTGCAGACGCTAATAACAGAACTGCCGTCCGGGAACCATCTTATCTGCCCGGGCGATATAACTGATTCATCAACAGCGGAGAATATTGCCGTGTTGATAAAAGATAAATGGGGCGGTCTGGATGCCATTGTCCATTGCGCCGGTGTTTGTGAAACCGCAGATATTATAAACACGCCATTGGATATTTGGCGACGGCCGTTGGATAATATGATAAATGCCGCGATATACCTTGTTCGCGCATTGGTTCCGTTGTTGCCAAATGGTGGGCGGATAGTGATGGTTACCTCAATTCATGGTGATCGGGTTGAGAATCTGGTAGGTGCTTACGCCATGGCAAAAGCGGCACTGAACCAATATTGCCGCGCGCTGGCACTTGAATTGGCGCCACGTGAGATTTTAGTGAATGCCATTGCCCCC
>CAZNLA010000290.1:0-6872 GCA_964573385.1 uncultured bacterium | reverse complement strand
AATCCGTAGGTCCAGGGTCCGAGTCCCTGCGGGCGCACCATCTTAAATATTAAGGCTTCCAATTCTATTGGAAGCCTTTTTTATTTAACAATTTATCAATTTGGCCGGATTTTTAATATTTTGGCTGAATTATATCATCATTTCATTTCTTTCTTAGGTTATCATTAATAAAACAAGATAAAAGGAATGACATTCCATGAAAATAGTAGTACTTGATGGATACCCATTAAATCCAGGTGATTTAGATTGGGAACCATTAAAAAAATTGGGAGCCTGCGAAATTTATGACAGAACAACTCCTGAACAACTAATAGCACGGGCAACCGGTGCGGATATTCTATTGACTAACAAAGTTATTCTGAATCAGAATTCTATTAATCAGTTATCAGAATTAAAATATATTGGGGTTTTGGCGACAGGTTACAATGTAGTTGATGTTCTGTCAGCAAAAAACAAAGGAGTGATAGTAACAAACGTTCCGGCATATAGCACTCCGTCAGTAGCACAACATACTTTTGCGTTATTATTGGAATTAACAAATAGTGTAGGCATACACAATACTGCTGTTGATAATGGTGAATGGTGCGAGTGTTTGGATTATAGTTTTACAAAAACTCCCCTCATTGAATTACAGAACAAAACATTTGGCATTTTCGGATATGGCGCCATTGGTAAAGCAGTAGCAAATATAGCGTTAGCTTTTGGGATGAAAGTACTGGCTCACTCACGTAATATGCCGGATTCCATTCCGGAAGGAATAGAATGGACTTCAGACAAAAATCGGATATTTATTGAATCAGACGTAATTTCATTACATTGTCCGTTAACCACCGAAACTGAGAATATTATCTGTGCAGATACGATTGCCATGATGAAAGCAACATCGTTATTAATAAATACCAGTCGCGGAACACTAATAAATGAAGCAGATTTCTCATTAGCTTTGAAAAATGGATCTATTGCCGGTGCTGCAATTGATGTATTATCAGCAGAACCAGCGGAATCAACAAACCCGTTATTATCAGCACCTAATTGTATAATTACACCTCATATCGCGTGGGCATCATCTGCTGCCAGAAAAAGATTGTTACAAACAGTTATAGAAAATATCATCGCTTTTCAAAGCGGCAACAAACAAAATGTCGTAAATTAAAGGAGAAATCATGTTCAAACATATCGAAGGTTTAATTGCAGCACCATATACACCTATGAATGCTGATGGTTCAGTTAATATTGATATTATTCCCGCATATGCGAAAATGTTGCATCGCAATGGTGTTGCCGGCGCATTTGTCTGCGGTTCTACCGGCGAAGGGGTATCACTTACTACCGCGGAACGAATTGCTGTTACCCGCGCGTGGGTTAGTTCCGCCCCTACCGGTTTCAAAGTATTAGTTCATGTTGGGCATAGCAGTATAGAAGACAGTAAAACACTGGCAAAAGACGCACAAGATGCCGGCGTTTATGGCTTTGCTACAATGGCACCATTTTATTTTAAGCCGACTTCAGTACAGGTATTAGCCTCATATTGCGCTGATATTGCTTCGGCAGCACCAAAAATTCCATTTTATTTTTACCACATACCATCAATGACCGGAGTATCTTTGCCTATGGCAGATTTACTGCGAACTGCAGGACAACTAATACCTAATATGGCAGGAATAAAATTCACATATGAAAACCTGATGGATTTTCAGGAATGTCTTGCATTAGAAAATGGAAGGTATGATATGTTGTTCGGCCGCGACGAAATTTTAATATGTGGCTTAACACTTGGTGCCCGTGGCGGTATAGGAAGCACATATAATTTTGCCCCATCGCTTTACCTGGGTATTATTGATGCATTTAAAAATGGTGATTTGGCAGAAGCACGACGGTTACAGTTGAAATCTGTTGAAATGATTCAGTACATAGTAAACAGTGGTTTACCATTCATGTCCGCGTCAAAAGCGATCATGGGAATGATTGGGATAGAATGCGGCCAGACAAGAATGCCACTACCTGCTTTAACCTCATCACAAATCGAACTATTTAAAACAGGACTTGAAAAGATTAACTTCTTTGAATACGCTTGCAAGTAATGGCGAGGAAAAATCTTGTGACTTTCCGAATTATGCCGGTTGGCGACTCAATAACCAGAGGCACATATCTTAAAACATATTCTGATGGACCTTATGCAGGGCAAGCCATTGGCTTGCCGAATCCTGACGGCGGCGGTTGGAGAAAAATACTGCAGGATAAACTCCGTTCCGCCAATATCAACTTTGAGTTTGTCGGTGACTTAAATTATCATTCATTCGGTAATAACGGTATTGTTGACCCGGCATTTCAACCAAATCATCATGGATTGGCTGGTTTTGGTAATAAAAACATCTTAACCGGCGGTGTAGTACCTACACCACTTGATGTATTAGACGCAAACAATGTTAAAGAAATTTCTGTACCTGACATAACAACAGCAATCAAAAAACATCAACCAAATATTATATTGTTAATGTCCGGCGCTAATGGATTTGATGCTGTCGCCAGGGATATTTTAATTACTACTATCTTAGATGAATTCCATGGCAGTCTGTTTGTTGCATCTATTACACCGCAAAAACCGCCACGCGACGGTTATGAAAAAGTGCAGTCATATAATCAGTCATTGCCTATTTTTATTTCTTCATTACAAAAAGATAATAAAAAAGTATATTTTGTTGATATTTATTCTGCTTTGACTGATGATGATATAACTGATGATGGTGTTCATCCAAATAATACCGGTTTGTATAAAATTGCAGAGAAATGGTACTCGGAAATAAATAAAATATTACCTGCCACGGAGAAAATTAGATGACAAATAGATTATCACACGCAGACTTGCTACAGCTAAAACGCTGGAACACGCCTACCATTTATAACGGGTGGGAGCAAATAACCAGTCACGATATTTCTAAAGAAGGTTTTAATATTGAGGAATGCCGTGACTTTATGCCGCAAATGGGACCGATGGTCGGTTACGCAGTGACGGTGCAATTTGAACCAAGCAACTCGAAACATCCGCAAGATAACCCAAAAGCCTGGAGTGAATACCGCGCGTATATTGCCAGCATACCAGGACCAAAGATTGTCGTGGTTCAGGACCTTGATAAGCCAAACGTTGTCGGTGCCTTCTGGGGAGAGGTAAACAGTAATATTCACCGCGCTTTGGGATGTGTCGGCACAATAACCGATGGCGCTATCCGGGATCTTGATGAGATGAACAACGCCGGTTTTAAAGCCATTGCCCGGCGGTTGTGCGTGGGACATGCTTTCAGTTGTCCGGTACGCTGGAACTGCGAAGTAGAGGTTTTTGGCAGAAAAGTTAAACCCGGGCAACTGATTCACGCAGATAAACACGGTTTTCTTGTAATACCGCATGAAGATGAACCCGGATTATTGGAAGCGGCAAAGTTTATGGACAGCAACGAATGCAATACTGTTATACCTGCTGCGCGTGGTGCGGCGGGTTGCACTGTTGAGGAAATACTAAAAAGAATAAATGGCGCAGGCGCAGAGTTTAACAAAGCTGCCAAAGAAAAATTGGGCCATAAGGGAGAATGGTAAAATGTTTTGTGAAAAGAGTGATCTATTTGAGGCAAGAAAAGATGGATATCATATTTGTCGTATCCCTGGCATTGCTGTTACTAAAAATAACGTTGTTTTAGTAACAACAGAGGCACGTCCGGGAGTTGGCGGTGATTATGATTTCAATGATGTTTTAATTCGTCGCAGTATTGATGGCGGTAAAACATTTACCCCTGCGATAAAATTGGTTGACCATCTCACCTATGGTGACGGGCCGGTCAGCAACTTTGTAATGATTCCAAACATGGCTACTGGCCGGGTAATTGCGGTGTATTGCCATGATTACGCACGTGTATTCACTATGTATAGTGATGATGACGGCGCGACATTCAGTAATCCAGTGGAAATAACGAATACATTTGATGATTTTAAACCAGAATATATGTGGACCGTATGCGCAACCGGACCTGGACACGGGATACACCTGCGCAATGGCCGAATGATTATACCGATCTGGATGTCAGATGGCAGTGGTACCGAGATGGGTAAAGGCCACCGCGGACATCGTCCTTCCGCTATCGCGACTATTTTCAGCGATGATGACGGCATCACATGGAAACGCGGTGACATAATATGTAAAAACGGCGACTTTGTGCAAAATGAACTGGTAATCAATCCCAGTGAAACTATTGCTGTTGAGTTAACAGACGGAACTGTTATGGTAAATATACGAACTGAATCAAAAATACACCGCCGGTTAATTGCCGTTTCAACAAATGGTGACAATAACTGGAATATTACCGGTTTCGATAACGCGTTGCTGGAACCTGTATGCATGGCCAGCATAATACGACATTCATGGCAAAGCGATACTGAACCGGGAGCAATTATTTTTGCCAATCCGGACAATACTGAACAAACTATGGCAACATGGGCAATGGACAGAAAACGCATCACCATAAAATGCAGTAAAGATGATGGCAAGACATGGCCAATATCAAAGGTGCTTGAACCCGGACCTTCAGGTTATAGCGATCTTGCCATATTAAACGATGGCACTATTCTCTGTTTTTATGAATGTGATATGGTGGAACATTTATGCGACACTAAATATCTGCGTTTAGCAAGATTTGATATGGAATGGATCAATGAACTCACGTGAACGTATTCTGACTACAATAAACCATGCTGAGCCAGACCGTGTGCCTATGGATTTCCATGGCAACGAGTCTGTATTACAACGGTTGCATAATGATTTTGGAACATCATCCCATCGTGAATTATTGATGCGTCTCCGGAGTGATATTGTAGATTTACGTGGTGTGGTTGACCCTGTTTATAAAGGTCCTATCCCGTTTTCACGTGATACAGGAAATGGTATTCGGGAAAATTACTGGGGATGGCGACAACAAAAAGTACAAACAGCGACAGGTATAGAAGATTGTTTTGTTGACTTTATTTTATCTGAAGCGGAAAAAATTGAAGAATTGGAAAATCATCACTGGCCAAGTCCTGACTGGTTTGATTTTACAGATTTCTCATTTCGTTTGAAGGATTGGTCTGACTTTGCTGTCATGGCCACAGGCGCAAGCTTATTTCAACATCCAACTTTTCTGCGCGGTTTAGAAACATTACTGATGGATATGTCTGCCGAACCGGAAATCGCGCATTGGTTAATAAATAAGTTTGCTGATTACTACCTTGCGTATTTTGACAAAATGTTTACCGCTGCTCCCGGTCAAATAGATATTTTACGTATTGCGGATGATATGGGTACTCAACGCGGATTATTGTGCAGTTCAAATATGTTTAATGATTATTTTAAATCAGGGTTACGCAATTTAGTAGATATGGCGCATAGCCATGGCGTTAAGGTAATGTTTCATTCCTGCGGAGCTATTTTACCACTGATCGATAATATCATTGAAATAGGTGTTGATATTCTCGACCCGCTACAAGCGGCGGCTATCGGCATGGATCCAAAGGTCTTAAAGGTTAATTATGGCGATAGAATTTGCTTGCATGGCGGTATTTGCACACAACATTTACTGCCCAACGGTAGTGTCGATGAAGTAATAAACGAGGTAAATAACCGATTACAAATTTTTGCTCCGGGCGGCGGATATATCCTTGCGCCTTGTCATATACTTCAGTCTGATGTTCCTACATCAAACATAATGGCAATGTCTGATACAGGATTCATGTTTAAATATCATTGAAAGGAAAGTTACTATGACAACTATATCATTGACACCACGGCAACGATTCCTTGCAGTTGCACAACACCAGCCTGTAGATTGCGGCGTTTTATGGCAGGAACGTTTCTGGCCGGAAACCTGGCAACGCTGGCGAAGCGAAGGCATTCCTGATAATTACGATTTTGGTTGGGATTACGACGATGACCGTGACTCCATGGGAACGTTGGGTATTAATCTGCTATTTATTCCAGCGTGGGATACCGGTGTAATAATAGATGAAGGGGAGACTCAATTAATACGCGATGAATATGGCGTCATCAAGCGAGTATTTAAAAATAAAAGCGGTATGCCGCAATTCGTTTCGTTTCCTGTCACCAATCGATCCGATTGGGTTAATTTACGTGAAAGACTGGCCGCAGATGTTCCAGGACGTATTCCTGCGGACTGGGATGCCCGGGTTCAACGCGCCAATACCGCTGATTATCCCATCACCTTCGGTGGCTCTCATATGTGTGGCTTCTTCTCATTTTTAAGGGAATTGTTAGGTGATGAAGTTTATTACATGTTCTATGACGACCCATCTTTGATACATGAAATGCTTGCGTTTCAAGCGGAGCGGCTCTCAATTTTGTTGCGTCGGGCAGCAAGGGACGTCCGCATCGACCGACTCTTCATCTGGGAAGACATGGCTTATAAAACCGGACCACTCATCAGTCCTGAATTATTCAGGGAATTCTTATTAGAACCATACAAACAATATATTTCTGTCGCTCGCGAGTGTAATATTCCGATCATTGATGTCGATTCGGACGGCAATATTGAATCGCTAATTCCATTATGGTTGGAAGCCGGGGTGACGATGCTGCATCCGTTCGAAGTGGCGGCCGGGATGGATATAGTGAAGATAAAACGCGAGTATGGCAACCGCTTGGTGGTGCGCGGCGGAGTGGACAAGCGCGCCCTGGCAGCCGGCCCGGACGCCATCGATCGAGAACTCGAACGTATTCGCCCAGCGGTGGAGGCCGGCGGCTGTATCCCCGCCGTGGATCATAGCGTACCGCCAGATGTGTCCTGGGAGAATTTTCAGTATTACTTGATGCGCCGGGCGGAGTTGCTTGGCTGTAT
>CAZNLA010000289.1:0-6937 GCA_964573385.1 uncultured bacterium | reverse complement strand
GATATGGCGCGTACCGGTAAACAGTCGTTAATGTTTGAATGTGTACCACCGGTGTTTATGGCAGAAGATTATAAATTGGCGGATTATGGTGCTTTCCTGAAATCCGCAAATGGCGGAAAAGGTGGTGGGCATGTTGCTGTGGTTCAGCGTATTCCGGTGACTGCAGGTAGCAAATATTGGGTTAAAGCGAGTTATCGGGCCATGAATATGTCAAATGGAGAAAGAAAAAATACAGTGCCGGACCGCGGATATATATCGCTGAGTATGGCAGTGAATTGGATAGGCGCGAAAAATCCACGCGAAGGTTGGCAGGGAATATTTGGTGATTATTATGATAACCCTGATTGGATGATTGCTGTTAGTGGTGTGCCAAATATGATGTCCGCACCATTAACAGCACCGGAAGGAGCGACAAAAGCGATAATAATAATTCGTTTTGTTGATAATTATGCCGATAAACAACCGAAGGCATATATTGATAATGTCGAGTTTGTAGAAACCGGCGGGTAAAATATATTTCTGGCAGGTTTTGTGGGAATCTGAATAGTAAATATTCAGATTCATCAGTTTTTTCTGGCAAGAATACTGTGTTTCTACTTAAATGTAAATTTAATGGTAATTACAGTATTCAAGTCGATCCCCTTACTGAGTAGTTGCCCGGAGTGATTTATCTGTTCAGATATCAGTAATTATTGATATAATGACCATCATAAAAGTAATATCAGTAATGAGGAATATTTTTAAATGGTCATACCACAAGATGAAGATTTGTTGTGTCAGAATCCGGTGCGCACTGAATGGGCAGGTAAATGGATTTGGGTAGATGATGAACCTGCTGCCCGCAACGTTTATGCCTTATTCAGACGAACTGTTTTTATTGAATCAACCGGGAAATTGAATATTTCAATTGGCGCTGACAGTCATTATTCGTTGTTTGTTGATGGCGTGTTTATTGCCCGTGGTCCTGCGCGTGCTCCACTTGATTATTACCTTTATGATTCGCTGGATATATTACTCACTCCCGGTTCGCATTGTATTGCGGTTATTGTTCATCATGTGGGGGTTGTAAACGCCTGTATGATGTTGGGACGACCGGGGCTACTGGCAGATGTGAGTGTGGAAACTGCCGGTAATGTAATTGATTTGTCCACCGGTCCGGAATGGTCATCTTTGTTGTCTGACGCGTGGTTGCAGGATTTGCCGGAGATGATGTCGCATTTTAGTTATTGGGAAGATTGTGATTTGGCGAAATTGCCGGTGGGGTGGATGTTGGCGGATTTTGCCGGAGAAAATTGGCAACCTGCGGTTCTTATTGGTAACCCACCATGCGCGCCATGGACACGGTTAATGCAACGCGATATTTTAATACCGGAGATAACAAATATTGCGGTAAATAAAATTGTCGGCAACGGCAGTTGGGAAGAAACAGCAGAAGATGAAAAAACACCATCTGTACAGGTCGCGGCGAGAAATAGAAAACCGGATGTTGATATAACATCATTACCGGCGCAGTTTTCTTTGACATCCGCCAGGTACATCACCTTCGATTTTGGCAGTACAATCTCCGGTTATGTGGAGATAGAAATTGAACAGTCAACACCGGGAACAATTATCGAACTTTCATATGATGAATTGCTGACATCAGGTAATTTTGTTAATCCGGAACGCAGTTACGCTCACCTCACTGACCGTTTCCATCTCCCCGGTGGCGCGTATAACCTTCGCACCTTGCACCCGCGCGGTTTTCGCTATCTTATGCTGGATATAGCAGGGGAAGGAACTTTTGAAATAAAACGTGTTACTGCCATTCAGGAAGTATATCCATTTATACAACAACCATCTTTTGTGACAGATGATATTGACCTGATGAATTATGTCAGTAAGTCATTAAAAACGGTGAAAGCATGCACCACCGATTCATTTACTGATTGTCCAACCCGCGAACGTGTGCAGTGGATGGAAGATTTGTATATGCATAGCAAAGCATCGGCGTATTCATTTGGTGATACCATCATGATGCGTCACGCACTATTCCAGGGGGCACAATGCGCTTTGCCGGATGGCAGAATAAACGGATTTTTCCCTTCAGAACGTACCGGTTGTGCCTTTGCCGCCAGTAGTATTATGTGGTTGCATTTACTGGTTGATTACTGGTTACATGCTGGTAATGATGACATTCGTAATTTGTTACCTACTGCCGCGAAGTTGATTAATTTCATTAACAGTCAGATAGACGATTCCGGTGTTATATCCGGATGGCCATCCGGACAGTTTTGGGATTGGGCACCGATAGAAGATAGTGGTTGTTTATTACTGACAAACGCCTGTTATGCCTGGGCGTTAGAGCGAATGAATGGGTATGATATATTCGCAGAGATGGGGATTGATTTGTCTGGTCGCGCGGAAAGTATTCGTCAATCCGCTAATCAGCTTTTTTGGGATGATAACCGGAGATTGTATTGTAACACGGTAACAGGAAAATCGGATTCGCCGATATATAGCCAGCAATCCAACACCATGGCAATATTAGCTGGAATATCTCCGGAAAACAGACGTGCGGAGTTGTTGACGAGAATTATTGACCCGGCAAATCTTGGCCCTGTTCCGGTAGGAGAACAATCCTATGGTAAAGGGCCGAAATATGACAAAATAGTGCCGATGGGCACATTATGGTTTGCGCATTTCCTGTGCCAGGCACTTTTTGAGGAAGGCATGAATGATATAGCGTTATCATATATGCGTAATTTGTGGGGCAAATATGATGACCTGCCGACTTTCCCGGAGACGCGTATCCAGGACGGCAATACCGGACATTGCCATGGTTGGGCTGCCGGACCGGCGTATCTGTTACCGGCATATGTATTAGGGTTACAACCAGTTGGCGCAGGGTGGTCAAAGGTGCGGATGAATCCGCATCCGGGTGGTATTACAGCGGCGAAAGGAACCTTTAATACGCCAAACGGCCAGGTAACAGCAGAATGGGTAATAAAAAATGGCGAAGTCGAGATAAAAGTAACCGCATCTGACAACATTACCATTTGCGGTTAAATATAACTACGCTAATAGGTTTAGAATTTAAGGGGAGAATTATGCAAAATTTCGAGAAGAAAAATGCCATCATTAATGAGCGTTTTAAAGCGATACTAAGCGATAAAACCAAATTGGCAAATAATATTAACTTATCCTGGAGTAACTGGGGATTCGGGATGGAATCGCTGGATGTCTCTGCCAAAAGGCTTATGAATGCCGGGATAAAGTTCATAGAACTGCATGGCAATCATTACGGTGCTGACCTTGGTTATAAACCGGCGGAAGCATTACAAATTCTGCAGGATTGTGGTCTTACCGTTGCCGGTGTTTGTGGAATGTTTTCTGCGGAAAATGATCTGTCCAGCAGTAGTGGCATTACCCGTCAACACGCCATTGATTATATAAAAAGAACAATAGATTTCACCGCCGCAGTTGGCGGCAGTTATATATTGGTGGTGCCGGGAGCATGCGGACGGCCGAAAGCATATGATAATATGGAGTTCGCGCGGTCGGTCGAGACCATTCTGCTGGTTGCCGACCTGTTTGCAAATAACGGTATTAAAGCGGCTATTGAACCAATTCGCGCTGCCGAAGTAAGTTTTTGCCATATCATCGACGATGCTGTCAGTTATATTAATGCTATAAATCATCCGGGCATTCAACATATAAATGGCGATATTTACCACATGCAGTGCGAGGAATCCCACGTTGGTACAGCTATTCTGGAAGCCGGTGACCGGTTAACCAATCTGCATCTGGCAGACAGCAACCGCCGCGCACTTGGGGATGGTTCGCTGGATATAGATACAATTATAAAATCGCTGTATCTGATAGGTTATAACCGCCCCGGCTGCTATCTCACCCCGGAACCACTTGGCCCCGGTGCCGACCCATACCCGGCGATGTATGGCAAACCAGACGCGAATATGTTGGATAAAGTGGTGCAGAAAACCGCACAATATTTCCGCGAAAGAGAAAAAGCAGTATTGAACTGTTAGGCCGTTAGAAACAAATTCATTTAAAAAAACAGGATTTTTACAAAGGTCACTTAACTTATACTTGAAATAGAATCGACTTCAACCGGTGTCTATCGATTTCGTACGATTTCAACCGAAAGAAAATGTATTTAGTAAACATTGTTGATAAATGATATCGATTGTGAATATTTTATTACCTGAATTTAAAGATAAACAGTATATATTAGCCACGGAGTGGCGACATAATGATTAACCCCAGGCGTCAGCCTGGGGAAGTAACAGATAACTATTATTCGCCTCGTAGAGGTGGTATTATAAAAGCACCTCTACGAGGCGCAGTCAATAGTTGCATTTGTCCCCAGGCTGACGCCTGGGGTTACTCATTAAAATGCCTTTACAAGGCATAAGATATACTTAAACACTAAAAACTTGTTCAATTTTGGGTTAGGATTTATTATAATTTGTAATATTTTTGATCATATTAAAACCATTTATTCAAATTTAATCAAAGTATACAAATTACAGTAATAGTGAGAAGATTCAGTCACAGTTTGGAACTGGGCGGGAGCCCGGCTAGTTTAGAAGAGTGAAATTTTGAAGAGTGAAATTATAAGCTTAAGGGACATCGGTTTTATTAATTGGGCAGACTGTCACCGAATAACCCTATAATTCTTTTATACACTGCTGGATCAGGTAATTTTAAACATTCTAACAAATAAACTAAAGAAGGATCGTCATGACGAGAATTAGTTTTCTCGATTTCTTCATCTAAATCTTTTCCAGTAAATATTCGATTAATTTCCCATGTGTATACTAACGGTGGTATATCTTGGGATTTGTTATAGTAATCTTCATACATATACCATGCTACAACAAATGGAGTCTTTCCATAAATATTAGCACCAGGAACCACCCAATCAGATAATTTCATTCCCCATGAATGTGACAGAATACCTACATCAATTATCCACATATCAGACCCTATAGGATCAGTTATTGCATAAATAATTTCACCCGAAACTTCATAAGTTCTATTATTATTATTCAATCTTGCTGATTTTTTAATAAAATTTTCATTTTGAAGCTTAGACCAATTTTTAGAATAAATTCTACTACAATCAAATTCTAAAGCAAATTGAGTAATCATACCTTTTTTCATGTCATTATAGTTACCATCCATTATATTGGCATTTTCAAGTATAATATACCAGTATTCATTCGAAGTATCCTTAATTATATTCATATTTCATTTCCCCTATTATTAGATTGGAAATGCAGTTATTACCATACCACCTGCATTCACGATAACATTTTCTCTAAGATTCTACAAAATGCAAAATCTATATCGTTATAATTTGCTATTTCATAAAACTCACAAAGAATTGTTTTTCCGGTTGACATCTCTAATACCTCAATATCACATTCACCTGAAATCCACAAAGCAAGAACGTTAAACAAAATGTCCAGATATAATGATATCTAATAAACATAAAATTCTCCGAACTATATATAAATTTTCAATGCAAAAATTGTTGGTTACTTTTGAAAAAGTCTTGATTTAATTTTGTCTCTAAACAAATAAATTATAGCTGAAGGGAATGATGATATTGAATAAAATAAATACATTTTAGAAAAACCATCAAATAGTAATGAATAAGCCAATATCCCTACACTTTCTACATGATCTGACCATAAAGAATACGTATAATAAACAGTACATATAAAAAAATATATAAATGGTAAAATAATTATAAAACTATATTTTCTTACTAAGATACAAACAAAATAAATAGAAATACTAACAATCAATACCGCTATCAAAATATTGTTGTATTTTACCGAAGCCAGAAGAAACAATAAAGTAATAATGAAATAAACAACTGGTAAAATGTATATTAATACCCGAAACGTCCTTATTAAAATAACTAATAAATATATAATTATATCTATAAATATTAAAAAACCAATATATAAATATGGAGCGTTCATAAAAAACACAAGTGGATCTAAAAAATCAGGATATACTATAGAGAATACTACCTGTGTAAAAGTAGCAGATAATACAACAAGTAATATTCGAAAAATATATAATTTTATCCAGTTATAAATTATTATCATGTTATCTTTATAATTATTAAACATTTTATTTCCACCTTTCACCTGTTGCTATCTTGAATAAATTTAGAGATATTCATTAATAGCATCAAAAACAACATCTTTATTATAAACATTCTAAATTATTGATATCTAAATAAACAGGTAATATAATTAAAGCAAATATAACAATAATAAAACTTTTATAAATATTATTTCTATTTGTTAAATTTTCAAAGATATTCATACATTAACCTTCTTATAATTACATAACGTTTTCTGATGCAAGCGCGTCGTAGGTTTCCTTCTTTACTCCTAATAACTCCAATTACCCTATCAACGAACAACAAAAAGGATTAGTGCCTTTATTATCAGATAACGAAAGCTAAATACAATGATTATGGTGTTGATAATGAAAAATGTTATAAACTTCATTCTGTTATGTTTATTATCGTTAGTTTGCACTTCATTAAAGTTTACTATACAAATGCCGGTTGAATACATCATTAAGCAATTTAACAGAAAAGCAATCGAAATGTAATATAGTTCGGTATTCACCAGATTCTCCTTAATTGCGATATCCCGGTTTTAACTGAAATTACAAAAAATATGATGTATATTAAAAATATCAGATAATTGTCTTTTACAATCCGCAATATCTTTTTCCACACATTGCAAAATACTGTTTCATTTAATTTTTTTAAGTAGATAATAAAATATGTTATCAACATAATATTTATGCAATTGAGGAATAAAATCGTAATTAATAAATTATCTGCTTTGTCGATCCCGTACATAATACCCTCCATTTTCAGATTTATTTTATAACTATATTA
>CAZNLA010000288.1:0-6949 GCA_964573385.1 uncultured bacterium | reverse complement strand
GTGGAATTCGAATTGATAGTAGAGGACCTATGGAAAAATACGATAATTATGGTTTCCGTTGCTCCTCAAATACACCCGGTCCGTAATATTAATTAATCAAAAAGGGACGATTACAAAATCGTCCCTTTTACTTTTTATCAACACTGACAAAAATATAAATTTTTCTATGGTCTACCGAACCGTTAATGCGTTCGATAAAAGCTGCCTTTATTCTGTTATCATTTAACCACGAATGGAAAGATGATAATAGGCCACGACCAATAAAACCGAGTTTTGTATTCCCAAAATAGATTGCAATTGCTTGTGGGTCAGTTGTATTTTCTGGTTCAGGTATTAGTTTTACTTCTGATTGTAATGTTATAACTTTGTCTTCTATTAACTTTACAGCATCCGGATAATGACGCAAACCTTGAATAATGGTTAATAATTCAAAATCTTCGTTTATATCTTCAAATGGATGAATGAAGAAAAAGTCATCATCAGGCAATTTTCCGCCAGAATATCCCAATAACGCAAAATCAGATAATGATGCATCTGACTTTATTCTGATTGCATCTAAAAAAATATGGAAATCACCTCGCGAACGTGGTGGTAATCTACGCATAAAAATACCGAGAACATTCTTGAAAAATTGTCCATTTTCTATAGGGTATGCTGGATAACCCTTGAAACCATCAGCAATAGCATTTTTATAATCAGCAGTATCAATTAAATATCTTAAATCAACAGATTTTTCGTTTAATAGCAATTCGGCTACAATATGACGAATTCGGTTAGAACCTGATTGCCAACATAGCAATAGTCTACGGGGTTCTATTATATGTTCTATGTATCTGTTCGTCATTTATCTTCTCTAATATTGTTCTAAAGTGGTTTTAACCTACAACATATTATTATTTACCACAAAAGAACACAAAAAACACAAAGAATGGTTAAAAAAATCTTTGTAGTCACAATTTTCCTTTGTAGTGAGTCCTGATAGTATTCAACACATCTTAATTCAATTACCTATGGCAACGTACTCGTCCTTATACCAATTTTGTAAATAGACATTGAAATTTTAAAATGGTACATATTTGCACCTATTTAATTCAGAAATATCTGGTAAAGGGAGGGCAGTTGTACTCAACTGCCGCGATAGTGTATTTATTAAAAAACAGAACGGAATTAACGACAAATATGGTGATTATTAACAGTACCATCCAATATAAATTGTCACATATCACTATTTATATTAAACATCCGGTTATACCATGGCAGTTGAGTACAACTGCCCTCCCAAATGCCTTATGTTTTATTATTAACATGCGAAATAATTTCATATAATCAAAATGTGTATAAGCATGAGGACAACGCCGTGGGTGGTTTTATAATATAAATTCCAATGCTCTGTAAGAGCATAATTCCTTTTGTACGAGGAATTGTGCCCTTACAGGGCGTAATTGGCTATGGAATTATCTGCGGAATATTTCAATTTTAAAAATAATTATTCTTTCACATATGAACTGATATTAAATATCCTGTCCATCCTGTTTATCAATGTTAATTTTTCTTTCTCATCACTTTACTCAATAACTATCTCACCACCCGGTAAACCATCCAATTTAAAATCAACATAGTTGGATTGTTCTATTTGGGTTATTTTAAATTCTGCCTTTACACCATCAACCGTTACCTGACGGGGGGTAAAGTTAGTGGGTAGCAGGCAGTGGATTTGGGCGGTCTTAAAACTGCCGGTTACGTCGAGAATTATTTTGTTGTCGTGGTGGTGGTATTTATAACTGCAGTATCCGCCGGATGCCGGGTAGTGGAGGGTTATGTCGGTCTGGTTGGCGGTACTGGCTGACCATCTGGGGGATATTTTTACGTTGTCAAAGGCTTTACCGGTGTCTTCTATCCCCGCCAGGCCTTCGGCGATGGCGTAGTATACTGCCGCTTGCGCCCAACTGTCGGGCAGGCCGTGGCTGCGGATTTTTGTTTCGAACTCCACCGGTCGGTCACTGATGCTGATACCCGCCAGGATGATGCTTTTGCCGGGTGCGGTGACCATTTTAATGGCAGTAATCGGCTTTTCCGGGTGCGGGTTGTTCCATCCATTCATATATATGCCAACATCTTTCCATGTTGGGTTCGGGCCGCGCCAGGCAATGCGGGTATTGTCTCTTCTGTTTTTGCCGGATGGTCCCCACCAATGGCCGACTTCATGATTCATGCGCACATAAATACGTTCGGTTGTGGTATCCGCGTAAAAGACATCATATATCGCCACCACGCTGTTTGGTGGTGTCGATTTTGGCATTGTCTGCAGGAAATAAAGGCTTTTACCGGTAAGGTTTGGCACATTAATATCCGCACCGGCGGGCAATTCTGTTGAATTATCCTGTATATACAGTATGGCTTTACCGTCGTTTGTCTGCGGGTCAACCACATTAAACTCGATTGCGCCGAATTTTTGCCGACCCACCGGCAGGTTACGCAGGTCGTTGTCGCCTTCGTTAGTCCAGGCGATAACGCCCTGATGCGCACCGTTTTCCAAACCGCGGTTAAGATGTTTTTTGATATCAATAAACTGGAAGTTTGCCACCGGGAATTCCGGGTTTTCTGGCAGGCGTCTGTAAGCCTGGTACAGTTCGCCACCGTCGCGTTCAGATAATTTCCATACCCGTTCCAGAATATCCGCGCCGTATTCCTCGCAACCATGTTCAAATGCTGCCCGGGCGATTTCGCCGGCGATGATGGTGCAAATTGAACCGTTCATGTATTCGCCATAAGTGCTGCCACCTGTGCCGGATTCAGGCCATTGGTCGTCCTCATATGGCGGGTCCATCGTCCACCATTCGGCAAAGCTCTCATTAATTTTTTCTTTGCCACGTTTCTGGTACTCTTTTATAATCGCCACAGCCATATCATGGGTCGGCAATTTGCGGTTAATGGTATATCCGGTGGAAAGGCTCATGCGTTTACGTTCGTCGCCAACCTTCGCGTAGAACTCTTCTTCCGGCAGTTCTTCCGGTATCATGTGGCCGTAATTTGTCTCAAAAAATAGTTTGTCATTGGCGCGTTTCCTAAACTCTTCCCCTTCGGCGCGCAACTCTTCGGCGCGGGTGTGGTTGCCCAGGGCGTCGTGCATTTCCGCCATGCGCCAATATGACGAATAAAGGCCGGAATTGTCGGAATGGAAAAGGAATTGCGGGTCACCGGGATTAATGCAGCGATGGTCGCCGTTGCAGAATAATGGGTTAACGAAATCCCATGAATCCATACACATGGAACGACGCACCAACCCGAACTTTTCGCTCCAACGGGTCGGGTCAGAATTATTGTATTTCAACGCGCGTTCCAACACCGGCAATTGTTTTGCCATCCAACCGTCATCGCCGGTGGCTTTCCATGTATACCACACCCCTTCGGTGTATAAAAATTCGCAATCCGCCTCTACCGGTATACGGCGTACAATATATTTCATTCCATCGTCATACCGGTAAAATCCTTCGCCCAATGCCTCGCCAAACCACGTTGGCACTTCTTCATGATTTTTTTCGATAGTATCCCACAACATGCCATTTTCTTCCTGGGTTTCCAACCAGTATTCTATGCCGGATTTAACATCAGTTTGAAAATATTTTTGCGCTTTCAGAGTATGCACATGGTCGCGTCCCCAGCATACCAGCATAAAATATTGTTTGTTATTAATGATAGGGTGCCATAAACAGACATCCTGCTGCAACAGCATCTCTATGCGGTGTGCCAATTCGGCATATTTGCCATTATCGCAACTCATCCGGGTTTTTGCCTGCAGCACAAAGGTGGCGGATTCAACTTCATTACCCGCGGCATCAAACGCGGTGATAAAATGGTTGCCTGCCGCACCACGCGCAACAAACGAAATCTGCCCATCAGCAGGAATGGCGCAATTTACATATATCCGGCGCAAACTGTCAGAAATCTGCAATTTTGTCGCCTGATTATTTTCAACAACAACAGTTGCCTGTCCCAATGGCGGCAGTATAGAACTGTCAGATAAACAACAAATAATCTTCATAACTGTAATTCTCCACAATAACCCGGTTTAATTAAACGTTTCAATTATGATTATCCGGGTTTAGCTTGTCAATGGAATATTGTAATTGTGATAAAAAAATAATTCTTATTTTTGTTTATTTAATTGACTTCATCCCGTCAAGTTGTTACCATTTCGTCAGAACGTTTTTAATTGAGGTATTTATAATGTACGAGGAAGATATTCGTATTGGTACACTGGTTAATGGTGGCGATAACACTGTTAATTATTTAAAACAGATTATGCCCCATGGTTTTGAATCAATTTCAATTACATTCTGGCAGAATGTTGATGTTGACATCGTGAAGTTTGCGGCAGAAACCCGTGCCATCGTTGAAGGCGCTGGCGCTGTTATCAGTTCGGTAAGCTGTTTCGGCAATCCGTTGGAACGCCGGGAAATTGATGATGTTACCCGCAAAGGTTGGGAGACATTGATTGATAACGCACATCTGTTTGGCTGCAATATTGTCACCGGTTTTGCCGGTCGTTTGATTGATGTTGCCATTGATAAACAGATGGACCGATATGCGGAAGTTTGGGGACCATTGGCAAAACGCGCGGCAGATAAAGGCGTAAAAATAGCATTCGAGAACTGCGATATGGGTGGAACCTGGCAGAAGGGTGACTGGAATATCGCCATGACCCCGATTGCATGGGAAATGATGTTCAACGCTATTCCGTCAGAAAATGTTGGATTGCAGTGGGAACCGTGCCACCAGATGGTTAAATTGATTGACCCTATTCCACAACTGCGCAAATATGTAAGTAAAGTTTTTGCATTGCACGGCAAAGACTGCACCATTAATTGGGATGTTATTCGCGAGACCGGCATCATCGGCCCAAACCAGTTTGCATTCCATCGCACCCCAGGTTTTGGCGACAGCAACTGGACCGATATCATCACCATTTTGCGCATGGGTGGGTTCAAAGGCAGCATTGATATTGAAGGCTGGCATGACCCGGTATACCGTGGCGAATTAGAGATGATGGGACAGGTTCACGGTCTGAATTACCTGAAATCCTGTCGTGGCGGTGCATTCGTGCCGAATCCGGTGTAAGGATCAGAAGACATTCACCGCGATAGAACACAAAGAACGCAAAGATAATTTTAAATTTTCTTTGCGTTCTTTCTTTTGCGTTCCTTGTGTTCTTTTGTGGTGAATTAAGATATCTCCCATCTCTGTTTCGTCGGCAAATGGCTTTTTTGCTATACTTTGCAGGAACTTGTTAATATTTAACAGAAAATAAAATAAATATGGTACAAAATAAAATTCATATTGGCGTGCTTGCTCTGCAGGGGGATGTGCGCGAACATATTGCTATGATGCACGGGTTGAATGTTGAATGCACACCGGTGCGCACCGCCGATGAAATATCTGCGGTTGACGGGTTGATTATTCCGGGTGGTGAAAGCACTACCGTGGGGAAATTATTGGATAGATTTGGGCAAATGCAGGCGGTGCGGGCATTACCCGGGCAAAACAAACCAATATTCGGTACCTGTACAGGGATGATATTATTGGCGAAGGATATAGAAAACTCTGACCAGTTGCGTATTGGGTTAATGGATATAACTGTTCGCCGCAATGCCTTTGGTCGTCAGGTAGATTCGTTTGAAGAGGATTTAACGGTTGATGGCATACCCGGTAATCCGGTACGGGCAGTGTATATTCGCGCACCATTTGTAACCCGGGTTGGTGATGGGGTGCAGGTATTGGCCACTAATAATTCAAACCCGGTTATGGTTCGTCAAAATTTGCTTTTAGGCGCGGCATTTCATCCGGAATTAACGGATGATAACCGTGTTCACCAATATTTTTTAAATATGGTAATACAGGCAAAAAAGTAAAGGATGGTAATAATGACAGATTTGGCAGTAAAGGATGAAATGACCGTCGCAGAGGCATCAGCGAAAATTGATGTTATTATTGATAATATAGAAAAAGTTATTCACGGTAAACGTACCGAAATAAAACGTGCTTTGGCGGCTATACTATGCGGCAGTCATTTACTGTTGGAAGATGTCCCGGGTGTCGGTAAAACCATGCTGGCAAAATCGATAGCGGTTACCCTGGGTTGTAATTATAAACGCATTCAATTTACCCCGGATTTATTGCCTTCCGATATAACCGGCGTATCAATTTACCGTCAGAATACCAGCGAGTTTGAGTTTATGGAAGGTCCGGTGTTCGCGAATATAGTGTTGGCAGATGAAATTAACCGCGCCTCGCCCAAGACACAATCGGCGTTGTTGGAATGTATGGAAGAAAGACAAATTACCATTGATGGCGCCACCCGGGCAATGCCACAGCCATTTTTTGTAATAGCCACCCAAAACCCGATAGAGTATGAAGGCACATATCCATTGCCGGAATCGCAATTAGACCGTTTTTTGCTGAAAGAAAGCATAGGGTACCCCCCGCGTGAGGATGAACGCGCGGTGATAATGGCGCAGGTAGCAGGTAACCCTTTGGATAATCTGGAACCGGTGACAAACGCGGCAGAATTGTTGCAGATGATAAATATTGTGCGTAAAATACATGTCAGCGATGCGTCGGCGGATTATCTGCAGAATGTAATTGAGGCAACCCGCAATCATCACGATTTGTATTTAGGTGCCAGTCCACGTGGCGCAATCGCGTTATTCCGCGCGGCACAAGCGATGGCATTAATTAATAAGAAAGAGTTTGTATTGCCGGATTATATAAAAGAGATGGCACCATATGTATTGGGACATCGGGTGATAGTAAAACCGGAAGCACGTATTGGCGGGTCAACGGCCAATGAAATAATTGGGGAAATTTTAACTGAAGTACCCATTGATAATAGTTAAGAATTACAGGACTTTCGCTTAAGGTCACTTCGACAGGCTCAGTGACCGGTCGCTGA
>CAZNLA010000287.1:0-7026 GCA_964573385.1 uncultured bacterium | reverse complement strand
ACGAGATTTCTGAATGTGACTGGAGTTCAGACGTGTGCTCTTCCGATCTGTATGTGCCATTATCAATTACACTGGCAGCAATAGTGCTGTCAAATACCCCGGCTTTAAATAATTCTATTTTAACATTCCCTGGATTGCCGGTTGAAGTCCAGGTGATGGAATAAAAATCGCCTTGCTGCCACTGTTCGCCACCATTTGGGGCTGTTATGGTAATGGTAGGTTTTGCCACTCCGGCAGTTATAGCGAAATTAGCCGCACTTTTGCTTTGGATGGTGACATTCATAATATTGATTATCTTTACCGTATAGTCTGTACCCGCAGCCAAAGTCGCCGGAATTGTCCAATTAAATAATCCGGTATTTGGGGTACTGGCAATTATTGTGCTGTTCAGTATGCCACCTTTGAATAAGTCTATCTTTACATTTGGTATAATACCGGTTGATGTCCATTTTACCGGATGCGCGCTTCCCTGTTGCCATTGTTCGCCACCATTTGGACTGGTTATAGTTATCGACTGTGGTGGGGCAACACTGGTGCCAATGGCGTAAAGTTTTTTATCATCACAGCCTATATACAGGATTCCATCCGCACTGATTGCCGGGGTTGATATAACAAAATCACCTGTGGTAAATTTCCACCTTAATGTGCCATTTGGATAAAATGCGAAGACGTTGTTATAACCACCACCGATATAGATAGTGCCATCTGCGCCAATAATTGGGCTGGCAACACTCTGTAATCCGGTATCATAAGACCATTTTTTTGTTCCATCAGGGTTTAACGCGTATACTTTGGTGTCAGCATCGGCGAAGTAGATTGTTCCGTCCTTCGCGATTGCCGGGTCGCTGTTGATTATTTGGAATACTGCGCCTTCAGTGGTATATGACCACTTTTTTGTACCATCAGGGTTAAGTGCGTATAATTTATTATCGTCACATCCAAAATAGATAGTGCCATCAGTAGCGATTGCAGGTGCTGAACATACGGCATCACTGGCAGTGAATGCCCATTTTTTTGTGCCATCGGGGTTAATCGCGTACAAATTATTATCTTCTGAACCTACGTAAATAGTGCCATCCGGTGCAATCGCCGGGGAGGCGTGAAAGATATATCCAGCATTGAATTCCCATTTTTTTGTACCGTCCGGGTTTAACGCATACAGGTTATTAGTCGCGCCAATATAGATTGTGCCATCTGTCGCAATTGCCGGACTGGAAAGATAACCATCGCCAACGCCAATATCGTAACTCCATTTTTTTGTGCCGTCAGGATTAATGGCGTAAAATTTATCATACATGGTGCCGACATAAATGGTTCCATCAGCAGCAATTGCCGGACCGTCAAAACAAACACCTGTTGCCAATGACCATTTTTTTGTGCCAGTTGGATTTATCGCGTAAAAATTACCATCCGCGCAGCCAACATATATAGTTCCGTCCGCACCTATGGCAGGATCACCCCGAAACTGATCCGCGGTGAATTCCCATTTTTTTACAGCAGTTGCCGGTCCGTTATATGGACTGCGACCGGTATGCTGCAAATCGAAACCCTGCATTGGCCAGGGGCTATTTGCCAATTGCGCTAAAGATACAGTTAGCGCAAAAACTATTAAAGCAAGAACCGGAATTACTTTTCGCATAATGACTCCCAGTATGATTAATTCATACGTAATAATGGCATTTTATGCCTATGGTGAATTTAATAATTACCAGTGCATATTATGGGAAAATAATATACCTGTAGGCATAATATTGTCAATGGAAATTCGTTGATTTTGTAAATAAAGTTAAGCAGTAGTGATATTTGATAATATGACAAAAAATAATAACAGGACTTTCGCTTAAGGTCACTTCGATAGTCTCAGTGACCGGTCGCTGAGACTGTCGAAGTGACCATTTTTAAGCATATTTTTCTTGAAAGCGAAAGTCCTGTTGATAAGTAACCCCAGGTGCCAACCTTACCCGGATACACATATTTAAATTAAATTCAGAAAGACACAAATATAATTAAATATTGATATCATCAATCACTCATATACCTACCCCGATAGGGGTTCAACGTCTATAGCTTTGTTTCTTGATAGATACCGACCCCGTCAGGGTGTCGAACAATAACAGAGGTTGAGATATCGTATGTTCGACACCCTGACGGGGTCGGTTATCTTTGAATGGAATGATTTCTATAGACGTGAGACTCCTAACTAACGGAGTCGAGGTAAGGTAACTATTCCATAAATGTGTATAATGGTGAGGCTGACACCTAGGGTTACTCATTAAGTCGCCACTCCGTGGTTAATTTTTTATTTGTAATAAGCGATGTTACCTACCATTATCAATGTTGTGAAATCCTGACTGTTTTGTGCGGATTTGGTTGCTAACGGCCTACCCATATATTTTTAATCAAGAGATTTGAAACCGCTACAAAAAGGCTGGAAATTGAAGTTAAAGTAAGGAAATAGTGAAGAAATTTGAATTGAGTAGTCTGTCGCCAAATTACCGCTGTCCATCAGCATAAGTCGGTTATAAGGCTTACATGGGAACAGTGATATAAATAAGAAAAACTGAATAAATATGGAATTCATAAATAACAACTTCAATTATTATAGTTTATCTTTCTTGTTTTCTTTTACCTTTTCTTCTAACCAACGATTCCATTTAATTGTATTGGCACCATAATCTTCACCGCTTATTTCTTGCAATACCTGTGCAATTTTACAACGTATAAACGGATTGTCTGATGTAACTATTTTCAGTAATGGTTTCATAGCATTAATATCATTTGTATATCCCAAGCCTCGCGCGGTATCTACACAAACGGCAGCATCAACATCATTTAATGCCTTTATAACTGCTTCTTTCGATTTCTCTGTACCAATCATCCATAATGCGTACGCGGCGTTTGCTCTAACAGAAGAATCATCATCTTTCAGTGCACCTGATAATTTGTCTATAGCATTCACAGCTTTCAGTTGTCCCAGCGACATCGCTGATGCTGCGCGAAGATTAAAATCTTTTTCCTGTAATGTCTTTAACAACAGTTCTGTCGCACGAGTATCTCCCATACCACCAATACCACGTGCGGCTATTATTTGTTTTTCAATATTTGCATCTTTTAATGCTGATAAAAACATCTCCGTCGTTGGCTTGCCCATTTTCTGTAATGCATTGATTGCTTCAATTGCATTATACTGATCTTCACATGCTAACTTCATTAAATCAGGTATTGCTTTTTCAGCTTTTAAATTACCGAGTGCTTTTGTTGATGCTCTTCGAACATTAGATAAAGTGTCAACCTTATATGGACTATTCTCACTTCCTAATGGTTCTTTTTCACCTATCTCAGATAATGTATTAATAAGAGAATCTATAGACTTGGAATCTTGCAATAAACCTAATGCATCCGCAGATGCGATACGAATTGCTGGCGCACTATCTGTTAACTCAATTATTAATGATGGTGCAGATTTAATATCACCAATTTGACTCAAAGCTTTAATTGCCTGAACCCTAACAGGAATTGTATTTACTTTATCATTCATTATAACTATTAACGGATCGACTGCTATATTATTTTTACAGGAACCTAATGCAGCAATAACTGACAAACGTAAATCTTCATTTTTTTCCTGTAAAAATGGTAAAATTTTCTCTGCTGACTTTATATTTGCTATTTTACCCAAAGCTATCATGATTTCTTTCCGAGTTGATATTGTTAAATGCTCATTGTATTCGATTAAAAGAGCATCAATGCAACTTGGATTACCTATCTCACCTAATGTTTTAATACTCTCTGAACGGATTTTATCTGCCATTGTACCAACAAATGCGTCACTCATTAGTACAACAACCGGTTCAACAGCATCATTACTACGTAAGTTTCCTAACGCGGTGATAGAGACTATTTTGAATAGATCATCAGTATTCATTATTTTCAAAATAACAGGTACAGCATTTTTATTACCTAATTTCCCCAATGCCATTATTGCATCTATTTTTATATAATATCTTAATTCCGGAAAGCTATCCACAATTATTTGATATGTTTCTGGACTATTAATTTGTATTATTGATGATAGTGCTTTACTACTGACCCTCAAATCGGTATCAACTAACGCTTTTTTTAAAACAGGAAGTGCATCTGGACTCTTTATTTTTTCTAACGCTCTAATTGCTTGAATTCGTACTCTATAATCATCATCATCATTTACAGTTTCAATCAAAGTATTAATCACGCGTTCGTTATCAAAATTTTCTAAACCTTTTATAACATTATACCGGGTTATTGGTGATTCATCATTCAGTTTTTTTATCAATATATCGATTACCTTTGGATCACAAGAACTCCCTATTGCAGGATATAGATATGATATTTTGTCTGCATCTACAGTTTGCATTGCATCTAACAATGGTTCTACTGCTCTATCACCAAATTTACTCAGTGCTTTACATGCATACTCTCGGATTTTTAAATTTGTAGTTTCTTTTATAAGCAAAGGAATAGCTTTAAGATATTGTAAATTACTAAGTGCGTTTATTATACTTTTATCATCAACTCCATTATTAAGCTTCGCTACTAAAAAATCATAAGCATTTTCGTCACCACTTTTCCCCAAATATTCTACTAAAATATTATATACAGGTTTTTGTTGCTGTATTTCTAACGCTTTAATAAAAACCGGAATAGTTGACTTATCTTCAACCATACTTAAGGCATTGACAGCACCTAATTTTAAAATAAAGTTTTGAGAGCTTATATTATTTTGTAATTCTGTTGTATCAATACTACAATATCCAATACAACTAAATGATAACAATAGTATGCAAACAATGCATTTTATCAACAAATTATTATATAAAACTTTCATAAATATCTCCTGATATAAATTAACAATTGCATTATTTATTGAAAATACCCATCATTAAAGTTTACTACATATGTGGTAGTAAACTGAATTTCACCTTTTCTTCCTGCAACAACAAAAGGAAGATCTTCATAAGGATATTCTGTGGTCTTTAAAGATATCTCTTTTTCATCCCACGGTAAGAGAACGTAAAATTTTGGAATTTTATCTTTGCATAAAAGCAGTTCATATTTTTTATTATTCTCTAAAACTAACCACTTACTTAATTTGAAATCATACTTAACATCTACTATTTTAGAGTTTTCTGGCATATCATAATATTGAATATTATTCTCATTATTTATCTTATATTCATATTTTAAATACCATTTATTTATCTTTTCATCATCGGTTTTCACAACAGATAAAGTATACATTTTTGTATCATCCCAAATGCTTTGTTGTATAACATTTACAATTTTAATTTTAATCTCATAAACTAAATCTATATCTTGGATTAATCTATATCTATATTCACCTTCAATTAAACTATATTTATCATTTATATCAACTATAAATTGCAATGTTTCACCTTTTTTAACATTGCATAACTTTTTATGATTTATATATGGGGGGATACCATGGAAGGTTTTGTAAATTTTTTTCTTATCATATTCTATAATTTTATTATCAACATCAGTAACTTCTTCCTGTATACTTTGTGGCAAAGATGTTATATCATACAAATATAATGACTTATCATTTTCTGCTGTAAAATTAACCGTAACTGGTATACGACATCCTTTTAAATAAAACGATTGAGATGATATACTGATTTTATCATCTGCATATGATGATAAAATACATATTATTAATAAAAAAACAATACAAAGAAACTTTAAAATATTAAACATAATTCTATCCTTTCACTTTTAAATTATACATCAAAGTGATGAAATATAATCAATTATAATTCTATAAAAATCACATTTACTCTAAGACGACTACCATCAGAATTCATCATCATTAAAGCAGAGTTACCATAAGTCATAGCTGATGTGAATTCAATTTTCGTGCAGTCAGGACTGACGCACGGGTAATTGGCTCCCATACCGGGTTCGTTTGTGATCTGCGAGAGACCATTACCATCTGGGTTAATCGCATCTGCGACCGATTGTACTTGTCCAAAGTAGAGAATAATTTTTTTCGATATACCCGCCAGCTATAACAGCCGTACCGAGTAAAAACAACCCCATTCCTGCCATCAATAGACGTTGGAAACCTATCATAGAGACTCTCCTTATCACAGTTTCATTCGTAAAACCGTTCAAGTGATAATATAATACTTTTAATCTTTCAAAATTACAATTTAATTTTGTAAAATATTAAAATTTATTTCAAGATATTATTTTAAAATTATCTCATTTTATTTCAAAATATGTTTGTCTGACGAAACTGAGTAGTTACATTATTTTGCCAATGTTTGACAATAAAGTATTATAAACGTAACATGGGAAAGTATGAAACTTAATATAGATTTATTTGAGAAAGCTCATCTACCGGACCATATTCTTTTTACATCAGGCGCATGTCATATTTTTGCAATTGAATTACTGGCCATGTTGCCGGCAGAAGAATACCAGTTGATGCGTGTCGCGATTGACCCTGAATTACATGGGGGATATCATGTTTGTTGTACTAATGCTGAAGGCAAATATATGGTTGATATCAGTGGTGTGCGGCAAATAGCAGATTTCCGCAACTGGACAGAAAACTTTTTGGAAAATGTAGCAATATTTATACCGATTACTGTGGAAGAATTACTGGCATCAGCAACAGAGGATGACCGCGGGGTGAAATTTAACCGTTATCACCAGATTGTAGATAGTTCATTTATTGAATATTGCCAATTCCGAGCCTCGCTTATTATCAACGACTTCCCGGCAAGATACGAAATATCATTATACCGGAGTAAATAGGGGTAACAGTTTTCAGTTTTTGGTTTTCAGTTTTCAGTTTTTTTTATTCACCGCGAAAGAAGTGCAAAGAACGCAAAAGAAGATTTATTAATATAGCTTTTGTGTTCTTGTGTATTTTAATATAATTTGCAATTTAAAGCAGGTTTTTTTTACAAATATAGTCACTGCTAAGGGGAGCCGGGCTGCGACCCTGTTCCAAACGGTGAC
>CAZNLA010000286.1:0-7053 GCA_964573385.1 uncultured bacterium | reverse complement strand
CCTAAAATCCTGACTTTTTTTGTACGAATTTGGGTGCTAACGGCCTAAAACCTAAGAACCTAAAACCTAAGAACCTAACCCCTTCCAATCCCTTCTACAATATTTAAAAACGCTGCATGCTTCTGCCAATTATTTCATCTTTTTCAATTTCTGTAATGTCGATAAACCGTGCGCTATAACCCGCTACTTTCACCATTAAATCTGACCAGTTTTCCGGGTTTTTTCTGGCTGATAATAAAGTTGCTGTATCTACCATGGTAATTTGCATTTGCATAACTTTAAGTGCCGTGAATCCTTTTAGAAAAGCAATGAATGCAGACCGGCCTTCTTCATTTAGGAAAGGTTGAGGGTCAAAACGTAAATCCAGAGTACCTCCATTGGGGAAACCTGTGAAATCAATATACGCCAGTGACTGTAAAATTGCGGTTGGGCCTTCATGGTCTGTGCCACAGGTGGGGTTAAGATTACGGGTAACTATTTCACCTTTTCTTCTGCCGTCAGGTGTTGCACTCAGCAATTGTCCCAAAAAGTTATTCGCTACAAATGAATATAATGCCGCCTGCCAGCGACCACCACGGGCATTTGAATGGTTACTTAGATGGTTGTAAATGCGGTTTGTTATATCATGGGCAATCGCGCCGGTGCTGTCATCCCCGTTACCCCATTTTGGCGCCTGCAGTAATTGTTTGCGAATATTATCGAAACCGTCATAATTGTTATCTATGGCGGTTATCAGTTCATCTATTGAGAATTTACCGGTTTCAAAAACGCAATTTTTTATAGCGGCAAGACTGTTAATAACATTAGGTACCCCGGCGACAATCATGCCGGTCAGGTTATACCTTGCTCCCCCGGTACATACATCTTCACCGGCAGCAATGCAGTCTTCAACAAATAATGACATCATGGGGAAACGTCGACCGGCAACCCGCAGGTTATCAGAATCATTTACGCAGGCAACTGCCTTATTTATTACAAAACCTAATTGCTTATCAAACACGTTTATAACATCATCAAAAGATTTAATGTCGCTTATCGGTGCTGTTTTAACACCCGGAGATATATTGTTTTGTAATAGCCTGCCTTCATGTAACGCCATATCCAAAATTGCCGGTAAGTTTAAAAATGTTCCATTTGGATTAAATGCTTCGCAACCAGGTATAGTAAACTCATAACAACATGAACATATATAATCCCGGGCTTCAGTTAATGTTCTGCCATGGCGTAAAAACGCGGGGATAAGTACTTCGTCATTAACTATAGAAAATCCTAAACCGCCAATTACAAAATTAGCTGCACACTGCCAAAATCGTTCCGGCGCGTCTTTATGCAAACGCAGTGAAATGTATGGGGTAGGCATATTTATGCGCAATGATGCCTCAAGAATCAATTCAGTCAGGTCATTGCTGGCGTCTGTGCCTGCTGGTGTAACACCACCCAAAGATGCCTGGCTACCCACGGTATATATTGAATGTCCGGTATAATAATCACAATGCTGGAAGTTAAGTAACCAGCATTCAATTAGTTCCAGTGCCTGCTCCCGGGTTAAACGTCCGGTATCAATATCCCGTTTGTAATATGGGTAAAGGTATTGGTCTGGTCGTCCCAGCCCAAGTCCGCCACCAGGTGTACAACCACCCATTTCAATAGTGACCAGAATATATGCCAGCCAATATGCCTGCAGTGCTTGGTGCATTGTCTCTGCCGGCAAGCGTGGTATTCTGGATAATATCTTAGCGGCATCTTTTAATTCGCGTGCCCATTCTTCATCATCAGTCAATTCGGCTGTTTTCAGGGCGTTAATTCGAAGCCGATCAGCATAATTGTCTATATTATCGCATGACTGCAACGCGGCATCATACCAACGGCGCCGATCCATATCATCCGGATGTGTGGTTATCCAACGGGACCGTTGTTCCTGCAGACGCCAACGCAAACCAGCAGTTCCCTGGCTTAATATATATTCCAATCCGGGTGTTATATGCCCTTCAAAACACGGTTCGGTAAAAATATTATTATCCAGCATTTCTTTAATGTCATCGCTAAAAGGTGCTGCCTGGCGGATATATTGGTAAGTGTCAGCATTTAACGCCGGTAGCATTACATTAAATAAAAATGGATTTTCGCCGCCAATAATAAAAGAATCTTTTTCAGGTGTTATAGGGCAGTTGTCAATCACATAACCCATTGCCTGCGCACGCGCTTTGGAGAAGTCTTCGGATTCGGTTTGTAATAAGATATCTTTTGCGGTTTCTGCCAACGCGGTATATTCGGCAGGTTCAATGCAATTTAAATAACGCATATCAAAGCGACGTTGACGCAAACGGGCACTGCGGGTAGTACTGCAACATGGCCCGGAACCCGGCAATTGAAAATATGGCGTATTTTGCGCATTATTCAAATTATTGAACATGACATCATCTTATTTAATTTTAAAATATATAACTGCAAAACAGTTACTTATCATTCACAAACCCATCGTTGTCATATATTTTACAACAATACATTAAATAAGTATATCTATCATAAATTCGCCATGAAGGATGGAAATAATTGGCCGTAAGTAATCAAATTAGTACAAAAAAGTCAGGGTTTTTACAATGGTCACTTAACGTATACTCGAAATAGAATCGATTTCTACCGATTTTATATATTAGTCACGGAAAGTCGAATTAATAAGTAACTTACACCATTACTGTAATACACTCTTTTTTTAATTAAAAAATGCTTTTGCATAACCTATTTTTTATATTAAGGTTGCAGGTTTGTGGTAGGCAAAACCACCCCGACCTTCATTTCAAGTGTTATATTGTCAACTTATTACATAACTCCCCTCCTTGGCAAGGAGGGGGCAGGGGGTGGTTGGGGTGATTATATAATTATGCTTTGCAACTGCCTGTAAAAAAATCTGTATAAGAGTGAGGTAGGTTTACGCCTGAAATTAATAATAAAAATGCCTTATAAGGCATAAATTACTCTTAAAAAAACTAAAAACCTGTCCAACTTATTTGGGTTATTGAATACCCGTAAACATAACTCGTCCTGTTTCCTGTTTGATTTATTTATTCATCGTTTCGTTAAAGCTGCCCATGCGATAACCCTGCAGGTCTACGGTTATATATTGGTAGCCAATTTCCCGTAATTCCCGGTTTATGGTTTCCCGTATTATCGGGTCCAGCAGATGATTAATTTCTTTGGGGGCAACCTCTATACGCGCTAATTTGTCGTGGTGGCGAACCCGTACCTGCACAAATCCTAAATCCCGCATAAAATTTTCCGCTCGTTCTACCATGGATAATTTTTCTGTGGTGATGGGGGTATTATATGGTATGCGTGATGCCAGACAGGCGGATGCCGGTTTGTTCCAGGTGGGCAAGCCATATTCATGTGATAATTCGCGAACCTCGTCTTTGGTCATTATTATTTCTATTAACGGGCTTCGCACCCCTAATTCACGTGCGGCTTGCTGGCCGGGTCGCCAATCGCCGGTATCATCGGCATTATTTCCATCCACAACTACACTGTATCCTTCCTGATTTGCGATATTAATTATCTGCGAGAATAATTCGTGTTTGCAAAAATAACACCTATTATTGGGATTAGCGGCATATTTTTCGTTATTCATCTCATCAGTTTTTATTACTTTGCAGGCAACACCAATCTGTTCGGCCAGTGCTATGGCGTCATTAAACTCCCGGGTTGGATAACTGGGTGAATTACCAATAATCGCCAATACATTTGCGGGCGAAACTGCATCAACTGCGGCGCGCAACAAAAACGCGCTATCCACCCCGCCGGAATATGCCACGACGATACGATTGAATGAACGTAAAAGGTCCAGTAAAGCCTGGTGTTTTGTCGAAAGTGTATTAATTGTCATTTGTTATCACCTTTTTTAAATTGCCGATAATTTAATAATCCGCCGTCCAGATTCCATACTCTGGTAAATCCGGCCTGTCGCAACAGGTGGGTAATTTGCCAACTGCGTATCCCGGTGGAGCAATATATAACGATATCTTTACGCGAATCAATTTCTGACATTCGGTCGGTAAAAGCGGCATATGGTATATGCGTCGCGTTGGGTATTCCCGGCATATCCTCATATTCCCATTCGGTACGAACATCTACAATTTGTAAAGAGTCTTTCCCACTCCAATTATTCAGTTGATCAATGGTGATGTTCCATTCGTAAACAGGTTTGGGTGCGGGAGAAACTCCGCAGAATTCATGATAATCGGTAAGCGATTGTATGGTCGCGGATTCACCACAAATCGGGCAATCCGGGTCTTTTTCTAATTTAATCTCGCGGAAAGTGGTTGATAATGCGTCAAAAATAAGCAAACGTCCTATGAGTGATTCGCCTATTTGCAGTATTAATTTCAATGTTTCCAATCCCTGCAATGTCCCGATAATCCCGGGCAATACCCCCAATACGCCACCCTCGGCACATGACGGAACGCTATCGGGTGCGGGTGGAGATGGGTAAATACACCGGTAACACGGGCCTATCGCCGCATCAAAAACGGTTACCTGACCATTAAATTGATAAATGCTGGCAAAAATTAATGGTTTACGCAAGATGGCACAGGCGTCATTTAATAAATAACGTGCCGGGAAATTATCAGTGCCGTCAATTACAATGTCATATTGCCCAATTATTTCCAACGCGTTATCCGCGGTTATACGGTCGGTTAATGGAATTACTTTTACATGCTTGTTAAGTTTGGATATCGCGGCAGAAGCAGAAGTGACCTTTAATTGTTTAACGGTATCATTACTGTGTATTATCTGCCGTTGCAGGTTTGTTACATCAACGTAGTCATCATCACAAATGCCAATGGTGCCAACACCTGCGGCAGCAAGGTATAACGCCACCGGAGAACCCAACCCGCCCGCGCCAATAATTAACACCCGCGTGCATTTTAGCCGTTCCTGCCCCTGCATACCTACCTGTGGCAATATTAGATGACGGCTATAACGATATTCTTCTTCAGCAGATAACGGCATAATTCTCCCATATTTTCTTAACTACTGTTTACCCAATATCCAACAGATAAAACATACTAATACGACCTATAAACTTTGTTAAATGAGTATATTCTTCGGTTAATTCACGTGTCAATAGAATTTCACTCTCCTATGACAATAAATTTAGTAATCTCAATTCTGTTTTATTAATTTGATAGTTAATAATTTTTCTCAAATTTAGTTATTGTTTTAATGTCTGTTTTTCTATCTGCCGATTTTTCTATTTTATCATTAATTCAGAAGGATACAGATTATCTATGTCGAATAGTAATTAACGATGGGTTTATCTGTCGTTTTAAGTCTACAAGGGTTTACAACCCTTGTTGTGTTTTATATGGGAGAAGATAATGTCTATAGAAATTGGACGCAACCGTTATGCCAGACGTGGATATGGATTTGATGAGGTTGCATTGGTGCCCGGAGCGGTTACTATTGACCCGGAACTTTGCGACGTTTCCACAAACATTGGCGGTCTTAAATTAGAATTACCTATATTGGGTGCATCATTGGATGCAGTTGTTGATCCAGCCTTCGCCATTGAAATTGGCAAGTTGGGTGGCATTGGTATGATGTATCTTGAAGGAATTTACACAAAATATGATGATTACAAATCAATAATTGAAAAGATAATTAATGCTGATGATACCGAAATTGTCGGATTAATTCAGGATATTTATCGCGCCCCTGTTAAAGATGAATTAATATTAAAAAGAATTGCAGAGGTAAAAGCGAGTGGTGTGCCATGCATGGTATCCACCACCCCGATGAATGCGGCAAGAATTGCAAAACTGATAGGGCCCGGCGCGGTTGATGCCTTCGCGGTAATCGCAACGGTTACCACAGTTCGCCACATTGCTGAAAGATATGCTGCACCGGATTTAAAAGCAATTAAAAATGCCATTGATTGTCCATTAGTAATTGGCAATTGTGTAAGTTATGAAGCGGCTTATGAATTAATGGAAATCGGTGCCGACGCAATTTTAGTCGGTGTAGGCCCCGGTGCAATATGCACCACCCGCCGGGTGTGCGGTTTGGGTATGCCACAAATTACCGCAACTGCGGATTGTGCTGCTGCCCGTGACGATTTTGAAGCGAAAAATGGACGACGCACCGCGATTATTACCGATGGTGGTATGCGCAGTGGCGGCGATATCTGCAAAGCGATAGCCGCCGGGGCAGATGCCGTAATGTTAGGGTCGCAATTGGCCGCCAGTAACGAAGCGCCGGCGAAGGGTTACTCATGGGGTATGGCTACATCGTCGCCAACGTTACCACGTGGCACCCGCATCCATGTCGGCACCCGCGGTTCACTGCATGATATTCTGCTGGGACCGGCAAAACGCGATGACGGGTTAATGAACTATATCGGTGCGTTAAAACTATCCATGGGCAGCATAGGCGCGCGCAACCTGCGCGAAATGCAGAAAGCCGAAATTATTATTGCCCCCAGCATGCCGACAGAAGGTAAAACCGAACAACGGTCACAAAAAGTAGGCATGGGACGGTAGTAGAAGAGTGAAGAGTGAAGAGTGAAGAGTGAAAATTACGAATTACGAATTTACCTCTTCATGACCAGTTTTTCTGTACGGAACGCCGTCCACGGCGTTCCTATTCATCCCTGAAGTGATTATCTCTAAAAAACCGAAAACTGAAAACTTCCTCCAATTTATCTGTGCTAAGTACCAGTCAGATTATTTAAAATATATGGAATATTACTATGCATCCTCATTTGTATCCAAAGAGGACTTTTAAAGGTTTTATTGTCTAACAAATTATGACTACTGCAACAAAAATTGTATATTATGCCGATGCTATCCGCGAGGCACTTGCCGGTGAAATGCGACGTGACAAAAATGTTGTTATTCTGGGCGAGGATATTGGTGTGTATGGTGGTGCTTTTGGTGTAACCCGTGGATTAATAGACGAGTTTGGACCGGAACGCATTGTAAATACCCCCATTTCTGAGGGTGGGTTCACCGGCATTGCTGTTGGTGCTGCCCTTACAGGTATGCGTCCGGTAATAGA
>CAZNLA010000285.1:0-7075 GCA_964573385.1 uncultured bacterium | reverse complement strand
CAATTGCTGATGGATATTACGAATTAACCGACACTCTGTTATTTTCACCGGAAGATAGCGGGACACCGGAAAACCCGGTGCGGTATGTGGCAGCAAATGGCGCGTCACCGGTGATAAGTGGCGGCAGACAGATAACAAACTGGCAGGAAACCACACATAACGGTTTGCGTTGCTGGGTTGCTGACCTGCCGATTGTTGCCGGGGATAAATGGAACTTCACCCGTTTATATATTAATAACTCCACTCGCCAACGGCCACGTTTGCCTAAAAACGGCTTTTATAATTTCACCGGGATAGATAATTTTGAAGATACCGGATTTAAATGGTGCCATGGCCCGGACCGCGCTAATTTTGCGGATGGCGATATTAAGGAATGGCATAATTGGCAGGATGTAGAATTGATATCGTACCAGTTATGGTTTGATACCCACCATAAATTCAAAAAGATTGATACTGAAAATAAAGTTGTTCATTTTCAGACAAACAGTCTGGGCAGTCTGAAAGATGAACGTGGCGATTTCGCGCGGTATTTTATGGAGAATATATTTGAGGCACTTGATACTCCCGGTGAGTGGTATCTGGACCGGGTTGCAGGAATGTTGTATTACCTGCCATTACCTGATGAAAAGTTCGAAAACACTGTTATTACCGCCCCGGTGCTGACAGAAATTGTGCGGATACAGGGAACAGAGACAAAGCAGGTCAATAATATAAACTTCGAGAATATAAACTTTGCTTATCAACATTGGCAACTGCCATTAAATTGTCCCGGGTACATTCAGGCCGCATTCGGGGTACCCGGAGCAATTATTCTTGAAGGCGCGCAGTCATGCGTATTTTATGGGTGCAGTATTGCCCATGTTAATGGGTATGGCATTGAGATTTTAGCCGGTAGCAGTGAAAATATCATTGCCGCCTGTACAATTTATGATACTGGTGGTGGTGGCGTTAAAATAGGACATGAACAATTGTTGCCACATGAATCACCTGTCGGTGAGCGTATGCTGGGTGATTTCCCTGCCAGTGCGACAACCGTCGTTGACTGCACCATTCGCGATTGCGGACATATATTCCCCAGTGCAATTGGTATTTGGGTGGGCAATAGTGGTTGGAACCGTTTGTTGAATAACCATATATTCAATTGTAACTACACCGGCATTTCCTGTGGATGGACGTGGGGATACGCCCCTACCCGCACGGTATGTAATCTTATAGAAAATAACCATATTCACCATATAAACCATAAAGAAATTTTGAGCGATAACGGTGGAATTTATACCCTTGGGCAGCAACCGGGGACGGTATTGCGCGGCAATGTTATTCATGATATTTCATGTTACGGTTACGGGGCATGGGGTATTTATCCTGACGAAGGCAGTTCTGAGATGCTGGTGGAAAACAATCTGGTTTACGGAACTAAAAAAGCATCATATTCAACCCATTATGGCCGGGATAATATCGTAAGAAATAATATATTTGCCGTCAGTCAGGATGACCACCTGTGTCTGGGAAAACGCGAAAAACATCGTTCGACAACATTCCGCAATAATGTTGTTGTAACAGCAAACAGCAGAATACAAGGCGGAGCATGGGATGTTGCGCAATATACCGTTGAAAACAATCTTTATTGGTCTCTCGATGGCGCACCGATAACATTTAATGGACAAACCCTGGAAAGTTTAATGGCAGATGGCCAGAATATCGGTGCGATAGTAACAGACCCGCTTTTTGCTGACGCAATCGGTGGCGATTTCTCACTGCGATATGATTCACCAGCAAAAAATATAGGATTTATACCATTTAACTGTAAAAACGCGGGCCAAAGAATATCCAATGAACGCCCGGTTACTTATCGGGAATATATAACCGATTACCAATTACCATCGTTTGATATACCGGTGATACGCACGAAAATAGAGTTTATAAACAAACCTGTTGATGCACATAAATCCGGTGTCGCGGAGTTTTCGGTTTCATTAACTAATGTTGGGCGTGCACGCGGTAAAGGTAGTATACTGCTAAAATGCAATCCAACAGATGTAGCAGTAAACCTGAGCAAAGAAGAGATATGTTATGATTTAATACCAGGGGAAGAAATAACAGAAATTGTGACATTTAATGTTATCAAAAAAGCAGAAGCTTTCTGGTTGGATGCTGAAGCGAATGATAATTTAACTGTGCCTGCCCGCGGAATAGTATTTGATTTCGAAACGGACAAATGGCCGGTTAATACCGTTGATAATAACGCAACAATCAACAATTTTGCGGAAATATTCAGCAATATACCTTCCCGTGCATTTAAGACAGCAAACCGACTGGTGGCGGATGTTAAATTAGCTGCAAATAAAGATAACTTACTGGTTTTCGCAAAGTTTTTTGAGACTGATTTGCGACCAAATATTGCGCAACCATGGGCAGGTACCGCCATTGAATTATTGTCCATTTTACCGGCGGAACCGGACGCGCCAGTAGACCAACCACAACCAAAATGCCAGATTTTCCTGGTGCCAAATGCTGACAGGAATGATGTCACCGCGTTAATTTTAGGTAAAGCTAACGACTGTATTGTAACAAAAGATATCACAGTATCTGCAAATCCAATTAATGATGGTTGCGAGATAGCCGCAATCATCCCCTGGCACTTACTTGGTTATACAGAAATGCCAGTTGAAGTTCCATTTGAATTAATCGTTGATTGCGTAGATACCAATACCGGGAATATAACGCAGGTTCTCACTTTTAATTTACCCAGTGATGGCTGGAAGCGTTTATACGGAAAACTGGTGATGAAATAAATGGGATTGTTAATAAATACCTTTCAAATTAAATTTTAACCACGAAATACACGAAGGGCACGAAAAAGATAATTATTTTATATCCATCAGACTTTCGAAGCGACCATGCCTGAGAACCTAAAATTGAAGAGTTTATTGCAGAACCAAATTATATCTATTTTTTCTGTACGGAATGCCGGGGACGGCATTCCCTGCAATTCAGACAAGTTTTGCAATAATCTCTGAAATAATTAACAAAATCATCAAAAAAATACAATTCAAATGGAACGTTCCTATTTAGTTAGTGTCTAAAACTTGGAAATATTAAGATTAAAATGAGGTGTTTAATATGAAATCTGCGATTAATGCTGTTGTTTTATCGCTGGTAGCGATGATTAGTGTCCCGGTTTTTGCTGCCGAACCAGTGGTAATAACCATTGATACACCGCAAGTATCGGGCATCAGTGGTTTTCGCGCGCATTGGGATATGGTTATTCCGGTTGCGGAGAATGGCGAACGATTGTTGAAAGACAATGTGGTGAAGGACCGTGGACAAACGGCGGTGTGGAATGGCGTGAAAGCCGGACCACTTGCGTTTGACGCCGTTCACCGTAATTTGCTGGTGCGTTTCCCGGATGCCGCAAAGAAAATTGCGGATACCATTGCGGAAGGTAATGTCATTGATAAGATTGAATTAGTGTTGCCATACTTTGATGAAGAGATTTGGCCGCAGGGTAGTGGGCCGGATTACCCCAGTGCTGACGGTTACCGTTATCGTCCAAACTGGGATTGCGACCGTCTTTACCGCGAACAGCGACCGAACTGGCATGCTATTGCATATCCGTTGCGAAAACCATGGCAGGTTGATGCTGTAAATGGTCCTACCTATAACGCGGCAATAAAAGATGCTGTTTACTGGAAAAAATTCGGTGCATCTGACACCACTGAAGACCGTTTCCCTACGCAATTTGGTCCGACAGAAGTATCATCATACAAACCGGAAGGCCGGATGGATATTACAAGTTTACTGACAGATACTGTTTACGGAAAAACTTTGGCAGAACGATTACGACTATTGGCCGATTGTGGATTTATCGTCAGCAAACAGGAAGTATATGACGCCCGTTATTTCCAGGGAGCTTATGAATGGGCAATTAGTACCGGTCCACGGGCAATTTTAATTAAAAATCCGAATCTTGTAGTTACTTTTAAACCGGGAAAAGCTGAGAAGCTAATCTTGCCGGAAGCCGCAGATATTAAAGCAATAACTGAAAAGTTTAAAGAAAAGCCATCCGGAAAAGCAACAGCAACAGTGCCATCAGCAGAAGAAGTTATTAAATTAAATGATAAATTCATGGCAAAACCAACATGGATGCCGGAATGGCAGTATAAACATATCCAGGATTTAATGAGCCTGGAAAGCGCAGGAAAAGTACAGCCATTTTATTACCGTGCGGTACCACAGCATGTTATCAACCGCGCCATAGAAGTTGCTAACCGCGAAGCGAAAAAGAAAGATGAAAAGCCTGACCTGGATTATGCGGTTTACCTGTCATGGTTGGACTGGGTTAATGGTCGCCCACCCCGTTTTTGGGAAGGTCACTTAACCGGTGCTGATAATGCCACCCAGTGGTACAGTTATCGTGAAGCAATGCCGGGGCCAGTTCAGGAATCTATTTTGCGAAGTTGGAATGCCTGGTTAATGCCAGACAAAGAAACCCAGTTGAACCCGACACTGCGACGCACATATGATGATATATCCGGCAAGTTAGTGCACCCAATGGTAGACGACCCACGGGTTGGCAGATCAAAAGATGGAAAACAAGCAGAATGGAATCAGGGTGACACATATTATAAACTCACTGGTGACTGGCGTGGTAACAAAAGTTATTATCGTTCCGGTTTCACCCGCGAAATGAGCACCGCCAATTTCAATTCCAGTGCATCTGGTGGAGCATTGCTTAACGGGCAAATAATCGGATCAGAGAATGCCATGGCAGATGGCCGCGCCGGTTTAATGCAATTCCCATTCTGGATGTGGACATATAATTCCGGCGTTGGCCAGGAGTATATTGACCATTATTATTGGGCAATCGCCACGTCCGGGAACAAATTATTCCCTGACTTCTGTGAAAAACCTGAAGATAAAATGGCAGGACAGAGTATATTGTTCAAAACTGTAAATGACCTTTCCAACGGTTACCATCCAAACCTGAAAAAATTAATGGGACCGGCCAGCAGGACATATTTTGAACATGTTTTGGGTCAACAGGATGGGTTGTATCATATTTTACATGTAATATCACCCAAAGGCGCGCTGAGCGATATGGATACCCACAACCTGCCCGAACTTGGTACCACTACATGGGGACATGATTATCCGGCAGCATCAGTAGCATTGCAAAGTTTGTCTGGCCCATGGTCGGAGCCATGGTTTGTGGAAATGTTAGACGAAAAACCGTTGCCATGGTCATCAATGGTAGAGAAAAAAGTTGTAGCAGACGGCGATTGCGTCTGCACATATTTTGGCGTTAATTACGGCCTTACCAGTATTCGCTTTTCACCACAACGTATACATATGCTTGGGCATTGGCGCCGCAAAGCAGAACGTCCGACAAGCATGCATGACATTGGAACATTGGATATGCGGGTTGGATTTAACCAAACGCAAATTGGCGATGACGGTGCCGGTGTTATTACTGAACAGGGTAAATACCGCACTTACCAGCATGGTAATAAATTAATTATGATAGCTAAACCGCAGTCCGGCGTGATAGCCCAGCAAGGTGCGGCACATCAATTTGGACAAAAGTCATTACCGGCGCAGGAAATAAAAAGTGTGCAATGCACTGCCGCGTTATTTAATTATGAAAAACAGGCAGCAACATGGTCAGTTTTTATTGATGATAAAAAAGTGGAGGCGTTACCCGCCACCGCGAAATACGGGCAGATTATAACTATTCAGGATGGTGTCAGTTATGTTGCCATCAGGCCGTTATCAACAGACGATTTGGGCAGGGATATTGAGATAGGTTTGGAAGCAGGAAAACCACAAAACCAGGCATATCATGAAAGTACAAATATTCAACCAGCATTATTAATTAATGCTTATCTGTATAAAAAAGATGTCGCTATCAGCGCGGATATATTGAAAAAACTTGATAGCGCACAAACAGGATTTGTTGTTGAAATGGGTGATGTTGATGAGTATGGGTCATTTGATAAGTTCCAGGCACATATTCGCGAAGCTAAACTGGACAGCAGCAAAGATGGTGTTTCGTATATAACCGGCAAAGATAATTTATCAGCAAAGTGGGATGGATTCACCGTTAATGGTACCGACCCTTACGCGACAATGAAAGCAAGTTCACTCTGGCAAGATACCCCGGTATCGCAGATGGGCAGGAAAAAAATGGAGAAAAACGGTGCAGTGGTTGAACGCGGAACCCGTCATCCGGAACTGAACATGTTCCTGCATGCTTTCCCGAAAAAGAATCTATTTATCGCGACTAATCCCCTACCCAACTATATCGATTATAGTTTCACCGAACCCGGCGGTGTTAAAATTGTCGCGGACGGCGCCTGTTCAATGGGAAGCTGGTTAGTGAAAGACTCAAAGATAATTGATATTAAATATTATCCTTTCACCGGTGTATATCGTCCGGATGACGAGAAAATACCCGCGACAGTATTATTTATTTCCGGCGCAAAAGTAAAACCACAGGTAACTCTCAACGCAAAGGATGTTACAACTATGCTGAAACCATGGAAACAGAATGGCGTAGATGGCTGGTTAGTATCGCTGACCGGAAAGTTTTTACCGGATGAAGAGATAAAAGCAAGACTGAAATAGCAAAATAATAGACTTATCCGAATATCAATATTTAATCTTTATTGATTACAGAACTTTCGCTTTCAAAGAGAAAGTTGCTTAAAAATGGTCGCTTCGACAGGCTCAGCGACCGGTCACTGAGCCTGCCGAAGTGACCTTAAGCGATAGTTCTGATTTAACTAAATAACTAATAATAACCACATAAATACAATATAAAAGGGGAAACCGATGGTTTACTTTACAGGTTTTGCAGATGAAGCTGGGGCCGATCTTGATACCCAAATTGCTGCCACTAAGGCATTGGGATGGGAGTTTATCGAATCCCGTAATATAGATGGTAAGAATATTCATGACATCAGCGATGAAGCATTTGATATTGTAGTCGGTAAATTGCAGGATTCCGGCGTGAAGATAAACTGTTTCGGTTCTGCCATTGCCAACTGGGGGAAATCAGTGGCTGACCCGTTTG
>CAZNLA010000284.1:0-7116 GCA_964573385.1 uncultured bacterium | reverse complement strand
AGTTCAGACGTGTGCTCTTCCGATCTGTGCACTCGCGACATTTACCGCACCGGCAACCGCCGCAGACCCGCAGGTGGCGATTATCGCAAATGGCCCTAATGGTATGAGCGCGACAGATTATATTACATTGCAGGCCGGTAATGGAACCGGCAACGGTAATCAATATAATATCAAAGTAAGTCTGACGCCGAACTCAATAGATGGTGATGGCACGGATTTCTGCGCGGTTGATGTTACCGTATATGACCTGATGAATAATGGCAAACCTGCAAGTAATGAACAGGTGACTTTAACTACCAATCTGGGGACTCTTGGCGCTACCGCGTTTATGACTGATCGTAATGGTCGTGTCCGCACTACCCTGACGGCGCCATTACTTGATAAAGCCGATGTTAGACGCGCAACCGTTTCCGCAATAGTTGGTACTGATAAAGGAAGTGCTACGATAGAAATAGTTCCACCGGGAAGTGCCGTAATAGTAGATACCACACCGCAAACGGCGCCGATACGCATGAGTGCGTGGCAGGGACAAACACGCGGATTTGTCGCTAATAACTGGATATTGGAACAATACCGATCCAGCACCAGGCCGGGTGAAACCGCATCACAGTCGTTAAATATCCTTGATGATGATGGTAAATTACTGCGTGAAATTGTTATGACTAAGGAAAATCTGCTGGTGCGTGACAATTACAGTACTGCCCGTGGATACACATTAGAAGAAAATGGCAGAGCGCAGATTATACTAATGAAATCAGATGGTACCCAGATACAGCCAATCGCAATGAATCTGCAACCGGAATCCCATGTGTTAGATGCCAGATATGCTGATTCCACCGGTCATATTTTATTAGTCCTTGGCAAACAGGATAAAACAAAACCAGAAGTATATTTCATATCACCGGATTTGCGCACTCTGGTAACTTTATCTGATGGACTGAAAACACAACCGGTAACCGGACTAAGCGGTGATGGTTATATGGCCATGGCAGCAACAAATGACAGCAGTCTGATTTTGTTTGGTAAAAATGGTGAAGAACTGTTTAAAATTAATCGTGAAGATGATGCAGTACCCGCCATCTTAACCGTCGCATCTGGTGGTGACTGGGTAGCTTTGCTCACAAGTGCGAAAGCAGATAAGAATAAACCAAAAGCGTCAAAAGGTGCGTTGACAGTATATAGCCGTGATGGCAAAGTTATAATGTCTATAGACAGTGCTGCCGGCGATAAAATAACCCAGGCCGGTAAAAACGGTTTGATATTAAACTCAGATAGTGGTAATGCAGAATATTATGACCTGAAACAGAAAAAACTGGCATGGTCTATTAAAGGTGGATACGCGCAATTTCTTGCCAATGGCAGCCTGGGTATAATTGCCGGTCAGTGGGATAAAGATGGCAACAACCTGATTTCACGAATATTGGTAATGAAACTTTCTAACGGCCAGTTATTGGCAAAACAGGACCTGTATGATTTATTACGGGTTGAAGCAATTCAACCACCGGATGAAAAAGGTCTGATAGGTGTTATCACCGGTTCTTATGTATTGAAATTCGCAATGCCTACTGATAATTGATAGGCTGACAGAAACATCGCTCATCCTTATACATATTTATGAAATGGAAAAATAATCTTTAATTCGGGACGACCCCAGCGGGGTCGAATAATTATAGAATTTGATTTCGAAAAATTAATCCGACCCCAGCGTGGGTCGCATATAAAATAGCAGATTGTTGGTCATTATATGCGACCCACTCTGGGGTCGAAAGTCTTTTAATAGATTCTTTTCTATAAATATGTGACTCCTCTGGAGTCATATTGTTATATAAATGTTAACATTTTATAAACAATGGTTTTGACTCCTTTAGGAGTCAGATGTTTATAGAAAAAGTATCAAAATAGATATTTCGACCCCGGAGTGGGTCTGATGTAAGGTTGTAGAAAGCATCAATTTGAAAAATTAAAGATTGTTGGAAACAATATCCGACCCGCGCTGGGGTCGATTAATCTATATTAATACAAAACTATAAATATCTGACCCCATCCGGGGTCAAAGTTATATTGATATAAATGTGTATAAAGGTGATGGCAACGCCGTTTTGTCTTGATATCAAATCCCAGCGGCGTTGCCGTGGACTATGGAATTAATAGGTGAAGGAATAAATGAAAAAGTTTTAAAGCGGTGAGTTCATTTATATCTATCGTATTATCAGTATCTCGTTTCCTATTAATATCTTGTCATCTTTCACTAATAAATGGCTGTTAATTAATTTTCCGTTAACCATGGTGCCATTTGCGCTCCCTTTGTCCCGTAACAACCATCCTTCCTCGGTCTGCACTATTTCCGCATGGTTTCGTGATACCTCAATGCCTGCTAATACGATGGTATTAACGGTACTGCGACCAATTGTCATACCGTCAGCAAGGGCGATTTCTTTTTCGTTATAAATGATATAACTAATCTGGCTTTTATGTGCGCCATTATGGTTAAAAGTAACTATACGGCCGGTTATAGGGTCACCGGGCAAAGGTGATAATTGGGGTATTTGCGGCGCGTTTTCTGTTATTATCTCCACCGTACCATTTTTTAAGTTTTCATCAGGTTGAATTTCTATAACTATTCCGCCCACAGTCTGGTACCCGCGGTCCGATATAAATTCGCGTAAATATTTCTCTAATTCCGCAATTAACTTGGGCCCTAAAGTAGCAAACCCCTGGTTATCGGCAGGGGATAAAGATATTTTATAAAGGTTAGGTACAAACGTGTTTGCCACACTGATGGTACGGTTATCTTCTACAACCCTGGTCAGCTTTTTTGCTAATTCAACAGGTTGCAATGGCGCGTGAAAAGCCCGGGAAAATATCCCTTCCACCATACCCTCTAATTTCTTCTCAAATTTTGAAAAAGACATAATAAAGCTATTTTACTGCTTTTTAGCTAATTTTGAAATAGCGGAATGGGTGGATTATGAAATTACAAATTGTAAATGTCAAATTGCTAATTATCTTTTGCTGTTATCAAATCGATTTCAATGGAAATAGATACGCGTTTCCCCCTTCTTCGAGAAGGGGTTTTGGACCAATAGATTTCAACCGGTTTCAGACGATTTCTACCGACTAAATAACTATCGATTAAGGGTGGGGCTTTGGGTAAATAGATTTCTACCGGATATTAATTAAAAAATAACAATTTAACTTAACCATAAATTTTTCAGATAAACTTTATGGTTTTTATTATTTGACACAATAGTTTTATATATTGAAACTTACATATTATATCTGCGTATTAAAATAAGAGGTATAAAAATGAAAAAGTCAATTTTCTTGTTTGCGATAGCTTTAACTGCTATAACTGCATTTGCTCAGCCAGATCCGGCTCAGCCTGGCGCACAGCCAGGTGCGCAACCTGCCGCACAACCAGGTGCTCAACAGGGTGGACGCATGGGTGGATTTAATATAACTGCCATGTATGATAATCAGTTGAATCAGGCTGAAACCACCATGGTTTTAACTAACGCTGGCGTTTTTCTGTATAAAGCCGGAACATTAGCTAAATTAGATTATTTAACATTAACTGAACAGAAAAAAATAGCATTATTTGGACCTATGCCAGAAAAACCAGCCGCACAACCAGCCGCAAATGCAGCAGGTGGTGGAAATGGTGGCTTTATGGCAGCAGACCCGGCAACAACAAAATATATTGCTGAAATTACCAAACGTCTTGTCCCTCCCACAATTATCCCAACAGAAGAAGCATTATTTTTTGTTATTGGTGATTCCTTTTTTAAAGTTAATCAACTAACAATGGCTATTAACCTTCAGTCCGACCTTGCAAAGAAAGCTGATGCGAATCAACCTGCAACGGCTAATGGTGCCGGTCGTTTAATGGGGACTTTTAACATTGGCAGAAATCAGCAGAGCAGTGCACCTATTGCAAAAATTAATGAAAATGTAATGGTTGTGTTAAAACAAGATGAAATTATGATGATTGATTTATTAACCGGTAAGGTAAATGTTCGCAATACATTACCGAAAGAGTTTATAGCTACCCCAGTTGCTAACGGCGGATTTGGCAGACAGGGTGGTGGATTCGGGCAGGCCGGTGGATTCGGACAAGCTGGCGGTCAGGCTGGACAAGCCGGACAGGCTGGTGGTGGTCGACAACGTGGTAACCGAAATCAGGGTGGTGCTGCCGGTGCTGGCGCAGCCGCTGGTGGTGCAGTAGCACCTGCAGGTCCTGCTGTTCAGAATTAAAATAATTACTGATTAAAGTCATAGAAATTATAAAGACATCTATCATAAGCTTAATTGCTGTGGTAGATGTTTTTTTTTTGTAATTTGAGGGTACTTTTATAAATATGTGAAATCAGCTATAATATAGTTGTATTGCTATTATTTTGATGTCTTATGAAGGTGTTGAGCATTTTTTTGTGCTGTTACCTGCATTTTACGTTCATTTTTTAAAAGATTAAAAAGAAATGATTGAATATTACGCTATTTTCGTTGTTATTTTTATAATAGCCTTAGTTGCCCTCTATTATCGGTGTTCGCGAGAAGTGCCGATATTAATATATCATCGTATAGCCGATATACCCGGTGATCGTTTGAGTGTGTCACCGGATAAGTTCGCTATGCAAATGAAATATCTACAGACCCATGGTTATAATTCCATATCATTGGAGGAATTGTACGTGCATCTGACTGAAGGTGTTAAATTACCGAAAAAATCTGTAATTATTACTTTTGACGATGCTTATGATGATAACTTTTTGAACGCGTTACCACTTATGCAAAAATATGGTATGCGCGGAACTGTTTTTGCTATTACAAATTGGATAGATAAAGATAACGATTGGGAAAATTACCCGGGAAAACCGATTTGCCACACCATGAGTTGGGAGCAATTACGTGCCTGGAATGCTGCTGGTATGGAGATAGGAAGTCATTCAATGGCGCATCCGGCATTGGTGTGCCTGACTGATGATGCTATGCTGAATGATTTAGCCGGAAGCAAACTGGAATTAGAAAAACAGTTGGGAATACTTATAAACTTTATTGCTTATCCATATGGTGTCTGTGACGCGCGGGTCAAGAAAATCACCAAACAGGCGGGTTACCTTGCCGCGGTGGCTATTTACACCGGTTCTCCTTTGTGGAGCAATGATTTATTTGGATTACGCAGGATAGTAGTTTCCGAGAAGAACTCAGTGGCAGAGTTCGCAATGAAGGTATCTCCATGGCATTTGATTTCAATAGGGCTTCGTCGGGGAGAATCGAATTTTAAGCGTTTTCTTAAAAGCTTATCAATATCCAAATAAGTTTTTAATGTTCATTTAGTCCTTGCCTCCTAAAGGCATTTTAATGAGTAACCCCAAGCGAAAGCCATCACGCTTATACACATCTATTTAATAGTTACCTTACCTTTACTCCGTTAGGAGTCTCACGTCTATAGAAATCAAAGCTATAGACGTGATACCCCTACCGGGGTAGGTATGTTATTAATTCTTCACCTATATTTACTCAGCCACGACATTAATATTACTACCATCACGTGTCAGATGATAAGTTATGCCTTCCGGGGTTGCTTTTAAATGTTGTTTCCCGGTGTTTTTCCAAATTGAGACGTTAAATGAAACTGTTTTTGAATATGGTGAAAAAGCGCGGATAACTGCTTCATCGTCATTATACAATCCTGACCATATCGCGCCGGTTTCTTCAACCAAAGGAACTTTGGTATTCATCACTTTTCCATTATCCAATAATTTGCGATATTTTAATATTTCATTATAACTTGTCACCGCGTCTTCTAACTCCTCGGCACGCAGTTCCGGATATTTTGGTCGGTAAGCGTTAAATACCTGAAGGCTATCTGCTCCACGCAACCATAAATGCCGCAGTATTTCGCGGTACCTGGTTCGTGATAATATCGGAACTTTTTCGTCTTCCATATCGGGGCAATAGCGGCATACCCACGGGATACTTAATGTTTCCGGTGCCCACCGTTGCGCGTTTGCGGTATCTTCTGATGTTTGTGATAACATTACATAAGTGTATAACTGGTCCATGTTTTTCTGGTTAAGTGGGGTTTTCTTCGGTTCTTTCCATATTTTATCCCACAGGATAGAATATTCGATGTCGTTGCCATACGCAACCGGGTTGGTGGCGTTAAACAGTCCGATATCCATGGCGGGAAAACGGAAACGTCCCCAGTAATGCAATGTCAGAATCTCCGGCGAGGAATGAACTACTGCCCAATTAGTAATGATACATTTCGGGTATGCCTCGCGGATTGGCGCGGCAAGGTAAGTGCTGTATAACTGTTGGCGAAACCGAATTATATAATCACGGTATGTTGGCAAGTCATTAAGTATCCCGGCGGGAAATAACTGTTTGCAACGGTCGCAATTACGCGATTGTTCCCATTCATCCTTTGTCCACCATGGTTCGTTTTCCCAGTCTAGCCATGCTGCGGTAACATTAATGCCAGCATCTTTATACTGCTGTAATATCGTCCTGGTTTTCATCGCCTGTAAATGCCATCCGGTTAACAGCATGGGACAGGGATGCAATGTTCCCTGGTATTTAAAATCTTTTGGCAGTTTATGCAGACTATCCGGTGCTAATGAACCGGGTATATCGCCGCCGTTTCCTTCCATAAATATCACCGGCATACCGGATTTTTGTACTACCCGGGCGATGGGTATATATTCTGCCCGCATGGGAATAGCCTGTGCCAAGCCACGTGCGGAAAGTTCTTTATACATTTCCTCTGGCATAGGTAATGCTTTTGAATAACTGTTATCACTCGCGGTCTGCATAAAAGGTTCCCAGGTAATAATTGGTAAACGACCTTTGATGTCATACGTAATTGGTGGTATCTTTTTAAGTAAAACGTCCAACGCATATGGATTAACCGGTTGTTGTGTATACGCGCAACAAGTTATGCAGAAAATGAAAAGTAAAAGATAGTAACGCATTTGTAATTACCCCTGATTTAAGATATTGGATAGTTATATCCATGATTGGTGTAATTATACCAATTTTTATTTGTTCTATTAATCAATTGTAAGTATTCGGTAAACCCCATCTTTCTAATTCATTTATGCCCATCATTTA
>CAZNLA010000283.1:0-7146 GCA_964573385.1 uncultured bacterium | reverse complement strand
AGGACGAATACCAACACGTATTGTGCCACCCTGACATGACGCAAACGCGGCAACGCTTTCGATGATGCTTTTTAATTCACCGAGAGATTGTTTATATTCTAAAAATTGCGATTCAGATGTAGTCATCAGTTACAATTATACTCCCCGGAGATTACTAACTCAATAGCAATAAAATAATTTTCATACATTGTCACCCGACAGTTAACAACCTATGAGTAAGTCCGGCATTGTTCGAATAGAATTATTAAAATTTTCCTGTTATTATCCGCAGTTTCAATGTCACCGGAAACAGTAATCCCAGTGCTATTCCAGCGCAATCATGAGTGACTTGGGATGGTATTGATTCTACTGGTAACATAACGCATTGATGCGCGGATTTTGGCAGGTCGGTTATTGTTATATTATGGTTTTTTGAACGTAAAGTTAGATTTTTACCACCATTGAGATTAATTTGCGCGCCTGCGGTTAATTCAATCGGGGTGTCATTGTCTTCGATTAATTGAATTCCGGGTCTCACCCATAACCATAGTTGTGCGCGCAACGAATCCGGCGCATCACTGGTAATTTCTAAATCGATTTCATCTTGTTTAATATCAACCAGGATATCACTTGACCAGTTCCAGTCAAAATCTACCATTGGCGAACCCGGGCGGAAATGCAGAGGGTGTGTCCATCCTTTCCCAAATGCTGTAAGTGTGTATGAACCAGTTTCGGATGAATTTAAAGTTCGTGGTTGCATATGGGTCATACCTGCCCCGGTCAGACGAATAGTTTCAATTACAATATCGCCGGCATGGATATGCAACCAGTCATCACTATGTCTGGGCCCACCCCATTGGTCACGGGTTGAATCAAAAAAATGGCCGCCATGGTCACAAGATACAGTAACTGCCCGGTCAGTATCGCGTATTCGCGCTACGCCAATACCCGGGAATATCTTTTGATAATTTGTAGGCAATGGCAGTGGTAAAGGCAAAGGACCGGAGAAATCATCAAGTTGATATGGAATCGGCGCAAATTCATTAGGTATTCCACCGGTTTGTTCCCATATCTGTTTGGCCAACGTGGTAAACCTGCCATCGCCTGTCAGCAACGCCACCCGTCGCGCGACAGCATAGTCGGTTACCAACCTATTTGCCATTAATCTATCCTGACGATGACTATATGTCGCGTCTACCTCGCCATTTGGTTGCAGGTTATAAAGCAAAAACTCCGTATTTCTTACAACATGGTTCAGCAATTCGGGACGATTAAGGCTATCTGCCATTACCATTAACCCATGATTTGCCACAGTATTATAATTTGGGCTACGTTCAACATCCCAACAACCATCCGCATCGCAATCTATGCCATCCGCAAGATAATCTTCTATTTTTGCGACATACCGCGAATCCGGCCATAATGAATTTACTGCTGCCAGGGGTGCGGATGCGGCAGTCCAGCGATGATTGGCGGTATATGCGGAACCTGCAAGCACTGCCTCTGCCCCTTTTTTCAGATATTGTTCCATTTCTGCCATTATATCGGCAAATGGTTCACCCGGTAAAAGCCGCAATTTGATAGACCCGGCAACTAACCCCGGCAATGTAAATCCAACTTCATTTGGGGAATAAAAGCCGCTGAGATCCATACGGCCATCCGGGTGTTGGCGGCGACGAATGAAATAAACAGCACGGCGTATGGCATCATCAAGATTCGTTAAATCAGCGTCAATCTCGTCTGCCCACCACCTGGCGGCTATTAATTGTGATAAACGGAAAGCGGTTTGTCTGCCATCGCACCACCCCTGCGATATAAAACCGCCGTCGTTGGCGTCGTCGTCTTTGCGTACCTGCCCGGCAATTAGTCCCGGCAACCATGCTTTCCATACGGCAGCAACTGTTGCGCGTTCCGCCTTCACATCTGTCGGATCAATTTCTATCATATCAAAACCTCACTTGTGATTATCATTAAATTACAGAACTTTACAATAGTTTTATACATCAGAATCCAAAAACTATGTGAAAAAAGAAAGTTTTATACATTGCAATGCAAAAACTATGTGAAAATATAAAGTTTTTGCATTGTAAACCAAAAACTTTCGCAAATAATTTGTAATTATATAGCCAATTGATAAACCTATCTGACAAGTAGGGAATGCCGGGTACGGCATTCCCTACAAGAAAAAACAGATATTATTGATATTTTATGTTTAGGTTTAGTTGGTAAATATCTGCTACACCCCATCTGCTGCCAATGCGGCAACATCATTATCAGACAATGCGCGGGTGTAAAATTTCACTTCATCAATAATGCCATCTGCCGGCCAACAATAATTTCCGCTGGCATAGGCAGCACCTATTAAAAATGGTAAACCGGCATTTAAGGATGGGCCGGTTCCGGAATAACTGACAGTTTTTACCAGCATGCCGTTGACATACAATTTTATTTTCATATTTGTTTTGTCAACAATACCGGTGACATGGTACCAGGTATTTGCTACTACATTATCGGTGCTGGTTGCTGTGGCGTTAGTCCATGCCGGTAAACACCAGTGTGTCATGCCGAAATTATTAGGATTATTAAGGGTTAATCCCAGGTGGTAACCGCGGCGTAAGAAGATTGAATAGCAGGTGTTAGTTGAGTCGGTAGGTGGCATTGACGCTGGTTTGTACCAGGCTGCCATGGTGAAATTATTATTTAGACCGGCGTCAAGAGTTGCATTAGTGATTTCTACACGTTGGGCATTGCCATAAAAATTACCGGCTTGTTTGGTAAATTTCAAACCATTGCCAATTTTCCCGGCTACCCAGGTCGGGTTTGAATATCCCGTTAAGGTGCCGCTATATCCGCTTTTCGAATCCGACGCGGTGGTGCCGGTGCTTTCATCCAGTTTCCACCAACTAACCAGACCAGTGGTAATATCACCCGGTGTGGTATTAAAAATAACCGCGCAGTCAGTATTGGTGGTTACCCCGGCGGCAACGGGCATATTCGCCTCAACATGGCCGTCAGCGAAACTGGCAACTGTTCTGCCGGAATGTCGCGAATCCGCGTTGGCAACAGAATAAGCAATATTATCTGTGGATGTGCCGTCGCAGGTTAATACGAAATCGGCGACTCCGGCTATGCCGGTAATCCTGTCGATATCACCTAATGAAATACCGCCGGCCTTGCCATGGTAAACATACCCAATGGTGGTGCCCTTGCCTTTTGTCGGACAAATCAGCATACCCGGGTCAACATTAATATCTTTCCAGATAGTTGTTGTGGCGGGCAGTGTTTCTTCATGGTCCTGGGCATACATCTGGATAGAAGCGGCTATCTGCCTTTGGTTGCTCTGGCAGGTAGTTTGACGCGCTTTCTCGCGGGCACGTGCAAATACCGGAAAGAGAATAGCGGCCAAAATGGCAATAATGGCAATCACAACCAGTAACTCGATAAGGGTGAACCCCCGGGTAATTTTAGTATTCAACATAAATTTCTCCTTATGATTCGCTGTTAATATTGGTTTTCTTTAGGTGTAATTGTATCATAATAATTTACTGAATATCAAGATTTATTTTATCTAATACGGCAATTTTTTAAGATGAAGATATATTGATTTTTTTTACGAAAAATTATTGACATCTGATAAATAAAGTTCTAAAATATAAGGTAATTTTAAAAGGGTAAATTATTACAGCAATAATATTTAGAATTACTGTACCTTTTATAAATAAAAATATTTTTTGGAGGTAAAGACTATGCAAAGATTAATCCGTCGAAATGGTTTTACGCTGATTGAATTATTGGTCGTGATTGCCATTATCGCCATTTTGGCCGCGATTCTCTTCCCGGTATTCGCCCGGGCACGGGAAAAAGCCAGACAAACAACTTGTACTAGCAACCAAAAACAGATTCTCGCGTTAACCCAAATGTATGCCCAGGACCACGAAGAGACATTACCCGGAACATCTTCTTTCTGGTCAGACCTTAAGGCCGACCCGGGTGTTCTGATGTGTCCAACCCTGGGTAAAAGTACCCCTATTGGATATGCGTTTAACAGTTATCTGGGTGGATTATCTATTGGTTCAATCGATGACCCAACAAAAACCTATGTAACAATGGATGGTAAATCTGCTACTAACCTGGCGACTGTGGTAAAAACAGACGTTGATTTCCGTCATAGTGGAGCAGCGATTATGGGTTGTCTTGACGGCCATGTTGAACAACCAAAACTGCCAATCTATCTTAACCCATATATGATTGATGTAACCAATTATAACTGGTTACAACTACCAGCAGGTTATGTTTCCGCAACAGTAGGTGCCAGTAATGGTAACACCACCAGCGGTTATGGTTCACCCGGTTGTATGGTGTGGGGTGACCATGTTTGGATACCCGCCACTGCAATGACAGGAAATGGAACCAATGACTTCTGGGCTACTATTACCATGGATCAGATACGCTCTATCCGATCAGTCAGAGTAGAACTGTGGTCTGATAATGCCAGTAACAAATACAAAAAGTTTTACCTGCAGGGATCAACTGATGATAAAACATTTGGCGATATTGGCTCTTATGACTTTGGCGCCATGACAGGTATAATACGCAATTATCCGGCGATTGTAGTTCCGGTAAATACAATGGCCTCATCAATCCGCATATTATTCAAAGCCGGTGATTATACCGGTGGTGGCAGTTATGGCGGACCCGGTGTTTATGTTATTGAGCCAATTGGACCGGGGAAATTAAATAAAGATGAAGTTAACTGGGCAAACAAACCTAACTACAACACTGTCGCGTCAACAACTAATTCAACTGGCAATGGAACACAGTTTAACGATGGTTCTTACTGGGATGGCGATAATAATCGTTGTGGCGATGATAATGCCAACTGGCTTTCTGGTATTAAATACACACAGATAGACCTTGGGGTTACACGACAGGTAAATAAGTTCCTGGTAATCTGGGATAATTATGCCAATTATTCCGCGACATCATTCAAGATATTCTCATCTACTGATGGTTCAACATTTACTGAAATAACTGCCGGCAAGACCTATGTAAATTACAATAATCTTGCCGCGACAGGTTATACATTTGATACTGTTAACGCAAGGTATCTGCGCATGACAAGTTGTAACAGCCCGAATAACTATAGCCTGTTAAATCAAATAACAGTTTATGGACCAAAATAATAGTTAATTAAAATATAGGCGTATTAAAGGTAGGTTATAAAAATAACCTGCCTTTTTTTAATTTTATAAATTTGTGTAAAAACTTTTGCAATTTTGTATGGAATGCCGTCCTCGGCAATCATGTTTGATATAAAATTGATATATTTGAAAAAAATATTGACATTACAGGAATCAAGTACTAAAATCAAATAACTTTATTAAAAGTAACCTTATAAATAGATAGAGTTACTGTAAAATCTAAATTTTTGGAGGTAACAACTATGCAAAGATTAATTCGTCGAAATGGTTTCACGCTGATAGAATTATTAGTCGTGATTGCCATTATTGCCATTTTGGCCGCGATTCTCTTCCCGGTTTTCGCACGTGCGCGTGAAAAGGCACGGCAAACAACATGTACCAGCAATCAACGCCAGATTGCGGCATTATCACAAATGTATGCTCAGGACCACGAAGAAACCTTGCCATCCACATCATCTTTCTGGTCAGATATCAAGCCTGATCCGGGTGTATTAATTTGTCCAACCCTGGGTAAAACTCCGCCGAACGGATACAATTTTAATGGTTATTTTTCAGGCGCATCAATAGGCGCGGTTAAAGACCCAACCGTTGCTATGCTGACTTTTGATGGTAAGAATGTAAACAACTTCACCACTGACAAAACTGACATTGATTATCGCCATAGTGGTTCAACCATTTCGAGTTATTTGGATGGTCATGTTAGTGCCGTAAAATCACCTGTGGTGTTAAATCCAAATGCTGTTGATGTAACAGGTTACAACTGGTTGCAACTTCCGGCAGGTTATATCACCGCAAAATCTGGTCCATCCGGCGGTAATGGTTATGGCAACCCAAACGATTACATTTGGGGAAATCACGTTTGGATTCCTGATGGAACAATGACCGCCAATGGCACCAGAGACTATTGGGCAACTATAACATTTAACGAACCGCGTAATGTAAGCAAGGTTCGCGTTCAATGGTGGGCCCAGGAGGGAACAGGTTTGCGAAAATATTCGATTCAGGGTTCATCAGACGGTGTAGGTTTCAGCGATATCGGTTCCTATGACCTTGGCAGTATGAATACAGCACTTGCCCGACAATATTATGATGTTACCGTACCAACTTCTCTTTACCTGGCCATACGTATTTACATAAAAGCCGGTGATTATCAATATAGCAGATCGGATCGCGGTGGTCCCGGTATATATGCAATTGAACCATTAGGAACAGGCAAGTTAGAAAATGATGAAGTAAACTGGGCAAATAAACCAAACTTTAACACGGCAACTGCTAATGGCGGTTCATTTGCTTTTAATGGTCTCCGGTATAATGACGGTTATCTTTTTGATGATGAAGGTGCCAGAACAGGCCGTAATTCCGGAAACTGGGTGGCGGGAGAATACGCCCAGTTAGACCTTGGGTCTTCGCGTACCATGAACAAAGTTGTTGTTGTTTGGGATGCAAGTTATGCGGCCAATACATTCACTATATCTTATTCAGATGATGGGTCAGTATTCACTAATGTTACCGGGCAATCTGCTGCTACTAATATTAATAACTGGTCGGCTACCTCATTCACCTTCAACAATGTAAAAGGTCGGTATTGGCGTTTTACCAATATGGTACAAACAGGAGCAGGATATGCTTTATTAAACCAGATTATGATGTATGGACCAAAATAATAGTTAATTAAAATATCAGTATATTAAAGGCAGGTTATAAAAATAACCTGCCTTTTGCTATTTTGTACAGAATGCCGTCCCTGGCGTTCCTGTTTGAGACAAAGTTCCATATTATTCAGATAGGTTTTGCAAGGGTCTGTCTAACCCTTCTGATTATCTCTGTTCGAAATAAAAAAAACATCTAAATAATATATAAAATAAAGTTAAAGTTTAATTTAAAATATATTGACATTACATAACCCAAGTACTAACCCAACTTCCGCAGTTAGAGGGTTATTTTGCCGTCATCTCCGTTCAAAAGG
>CAZNLA010000282.1:0-7210 GCA_964573385.1 uncultured bacterium | reverse complement strand
CGAGATTTCTGAATGTGACTGGAGTTCAGACGTGTGCTCTTCCGATCTCACTACCCAGTGTGTAGAATGTGGTGGAATTGTTACTTCGTTATCGCTATTTATTAAATTTTGCCAATTTGTTATATCAACGGTTTTTGCTTTGTATATATTTACGGTTTTGTTATCTTTTACGTCATATTGCACCGTTTTCACTATTCCGGTGTGTATCTCCCGCATCATCATAGCGGGTAATTTGCCGGCAGTTAACAGGTGCCGATGGTCGCCAAACATACATCCAAACTTCTTTTCAATTGCTTTATATATTGCTTTTACAGGTTGCCAATCCGTTGTTTCGTGGTTGTAATCAAGCGCGGTATCGCCACCACCGCCGGTTCTGTTGGAATGCGCGGCGAATCCATTTATCCGGTGAACCTGCCAACCCGCAACGCCTGTTCCCAGCAAATCGGCATATTTGGAATCTGCCGGCGCGCATAAAAAACCATTTCTTATGCTAACCTGTGCCCAGGGGGCAAACCTGCCTAGCACCCAAACAACCGCGCGTAATTCATGGGTACCGGGGGTTAATTGCAAATCGTAGGTTTCAAAATACCACTCGCTTTCATTACCACGTTCCGGGCCGTTTCCAAACCATGTCCCATCTAGATACAGCTTATATCGCTCATCCGCGGATACATAAACCCGTACAACACAGTCGGACTTTATATGAAAAACGCGACGGAACTCCATCATTTGTGGTGCATTTATATTCTCCATTGACACCCAATAATAAGGCCATTGCCCCTGGGTAGCATATGGTTGCTGGTTCCCCTCTGCCAATCCGGAATCACCTATAAAATCAACACGCATAAAAAATAGCCCTCATTTAAGATTATGAAAATATTGTTATTTACCACAAAGGAACGCAAAGACCACGTGGAATACCTATCTATGGATTTGAGTGTATGTTTTTACTTTTTTGTGCTACACCCCTGTTTATTAATTGAAATCTTTATGTAAATTACATCCGACCCACGCTGGGGTCGAAAAAATAAGCGAGGATAGTTCTATAAATATCTGACCCCTAACGGGGTCATTACTTCAATGAAAGTAATGTTAATACATTGATTAGCGTTACAATATTTCCATAACCCCGTTAGGGGTTAGATGTTTATAGAAAAAGTTATAAAAGAGAGTTTCGACCCCAGCGTGGGTCGGATGTTTTGCTTTCATTTTCCTGCAAGGTATAATTATTCAAACCATTCGAACAGGTATTCATCTTTAAAACTTATATTGTTATCTCGAAGAAAATCAGTATATTCTTCTTTAAATGTCTTTTTACGATGATGTTCTTTTTGATTATTTATGTAATGAATGACGTTATCTAATTGGCTATGACTATATGAAAACGCTCCAAATCCTTCCTGCCAATTAAATTTATAATCGATAAATTGTTTTTCATTAATAAATAGATTTGATTGTTTTTTTACTTCACGAACTAAATCTGATAAATTACATGATGGTTTCATTCCGATCAAAAGATGAATATGGTCAGGCATACTATTAATAGCTATCATTTTTTGTGAACTTTTTTGTATAGCACCGGTGATATATTTATACAATTCTTCATCCCATGAAGAATCAATTAAGGCAAAACGATTTTGCACTGCAAATACAATCTGGATATAGATTTGTGTGTATGTATTTACCATTATTTCTCCTGATTTTAGATAGCAAACCAATGTTTATTATTTGAAATCTTAACGTAAATTACATCCGACCCACGCTGGGGTCGAAAAAATAACTAAGAATAGTGCTATAAAGATCTGACCCCTAACGGGGTCATTACATCAATGAAAGTATTTATATTCATCAGTTTCAAATTCAATAAAAGATTTATTTTCTAATTCTTTTAAATATATTTATTTCCCTTCAAATTAATAAATTTAATCATATTAAATTTATCAAAAATTAATATGATTAAAAAGCAGGATAGTTAACCCGATAACGGCTATAACTGACAGGATTGTTGTTGTGCAACCGGTGGATTTGACGGTTGCATTATTGGCAGGCAAACCTGATTGTAAAATGTGGTTTTGAAGTGGTTGAACCGGCATCGGGCGATAAATTTGCCGGGTATTATGAATGCATTTTTCGCATATTGCACCGTCTGATTTCAATCTTGTTATCAGCATGTCGGCATTTTGCGATGTTAATGTGGTTCCGATAATTTGTGGGGTATTTTCAACAAAATCCTTCGCGTCTTTTAGTCCGCATGCTGTCAGATCGCGTATATTCTTGATAAGAACTATCTTTTTTGCGGGATCAAAACCAGCTAATATCACATCGAAAGTGGTTTCTGATCCATTTAATCGTTTTGACCCGCATTTGCCACAGAAAATATTGCTGTCATCATCGGTGTTATTGCCGCAATTATTACAAATCCACATAATATTATTTCTCCCCGTAAAGTCGTTGTTATTATACAGATATAATATCATTTTATCGATAAGTTGTGCTTTTATAATTACAGGACTTTCGCTATTGAGGAGAAATACGATAGGAGACGGTCGCTTCGACAGGCAGCGACCGGTCACTGAGCCTGTCGAAGTGACCGGTTGCGAAGTTGTTTCTGAATTACGGATTAAGCATATCACGCACTACTGGTCCGATGAACTGGGCTATTTGCACATTTCCTGGTACACCAAGGGCATCGACATTTTCCAGACGGACAGTTAGTTTTGTCCCTGCCGGACGCAACTTGCCGGTGTAAGTGATAGTCCATGGCGAACGATAACCCGAATAATTGCTGGCACTGTGGTTTATCACTACCTGTTTACTGCTGGTTGTGGTTACTCCCTCCGGAGTAGTAATTGTTCCTGTTAATTTTAAACAATGCAGCCTTGGTGATGCGCCACCCCAGGCATTGGCGGAACAATATACAGTTAAGGTATGTGGTGTAACATCTTCTGCTTTAACATCAAACTCCTGCCATTGGACTGTCGCATCCTTAACACCGTAAGATTCTGTGCTGGTATAGCTTGATGTCAGCGAAATTATTTTCCAACCCATTGAGTTGGTCTGGTCGGACGCGACGGAACCTGCATTTCGCATATTGCTGAATAGTCCGGCAACAGATTGGGTAGGGGTGGCGTTGCTTTTATTGTAATGCGCCCATACCGAACCATCGACATATACGACGCCGGTGCCACCGCCATTAAAGTTTGACCATGATGATTGACCAACAGAAACGCTGGGACCGGGTATCAATACTTCGCGTTTTCCCACACCGACATGGCCGTCAACATAACTGACGACAACATTGCTGGAATGGCGTGGGTCCGCATCAGTCCAGCATTGTATGCCTGTGGCAGATGTTGCGCAATCAGCGGAAATTGGTTGCAGTGTAGGAATACTGATACGGCCAATTGCTTTGCCATCATTGCCTTCAAAATAACCGTAACCGTTGGACAAACTACCGGCAGAAGTACATTTAAGAATGCCCGGATCGACTTTGATATCTGTCCATACTGTGGTGGTTTTCGGCAACAATTCGTTATGGTCCTGCGCAAACATTAAACAACTGGTTGCTATTTGCCGTTGATTGCTGCTGCAGGTGGTTTGTCGTGCTTTTTCCCGTGCTTTTGCAAACACAGGGAAGAGGATAGCGGCCAAAATGGCAATAATGGCAATCACGACTAAAAGTTCGATTAAAGTAAATCCGCGTTTCATATTATAAGCCTCCAATAGAGAATAAAAGTATTCTAAAAAATCGACTATGGCGCATCTAATGCAACCCCAGTTAATAGTAGACCGAAACTAGACGCGCCACCTGGGTCTACAATATTCAGACGAACTGTAAGTCTGGTACCTGGTGCTTTGGTACGTCCGGTATATGTCAATTTCCATATTGCCCGGTTTTTGCCCGATACTGTGTTGGTATATAACTGGGTATTGCTGATGACGGTGCCATCCGGACTGACCATCGTTCCTGTGAGTTTTACAACCGGTTTAGTGCTATACCACCACCCCCATGAACAATAGATAGAAAGAACATGTGGCGTAGTGTCTTGTGGAATCACATCAAACTCAAGGTATTGGTCATTGAAATCTTTAATAGCGACGGAATCGGTTGTTGCTGTTAATGCCGGACTGGCAGACTGCAAAGACCAGCCTATAGTTGTCCCTAGGTTGCCGGCGTCGCTACTGGCCAACCGCACTGTCGATTCACTTGATCGTATGGTGCTGAAGAAATTAGGTACAGACTGTGTCGGGGTGGCAGTATTATATGCTGCCCACGTGCCGGTTAATGTAACACTGTTAAGACTGCCGGAGAATGATGCGGCAGTGGTTACAGAAGAAGGCGCGGCGACTTTAATACTGGGACCCGGTATCATATCCTCACGTTTTCCTATTGCTACATGGCCGTCAAGAAAACTGCAAACAACTTTATTGGTGTGTCGCGGGTCAGCATCGCACCATGAAAGCATTATATTGTTGTTGGCGCCGGTACTGTCTGCTGTCAACGGTTGCGCGGTTGGGTCGGGTACGGCACCAATAGATTTCGCGTCGTTATCAATATAATATCCATACCCGATTGTCTGGTCTGCCGCGGTTGTACATATCAATGCACCCGGGTCCACACTCAAATCTTTCCATACTGTTGCCGTACCCGGCAATACTTCTTCATGGTCCTGGGCGTAAATCATTGCGGATGCCGCAATTTGACGTTGATTGCTGGTACAGGATGTCTGCCGTGCTTTTTCGCGCGCTTTTGCAAATACCGGAAAAAGAATTGCGGCTAGGATGGCAATAATGGCAATTACCACTAATAATTCAATCAGGGTAAAACCGGTTTTTATGTTGTTTTTTAACATAATGGATACCTCTTAATTTTGATATAACAAAAATTAACATTAACTAATCATTTCATAGATTTTAATAATTTATTTCTTTGACGTCAAGTGCGATATTATGGGGTTATATTTTAAATTAACTAAAGCGGATTTATGGCATATATGAAAATGGGTTCTCAATTTAAAAATGAGAACCCTGATGATTAAATAAAAATATCTTTATAACGATGATTTTGCTACTGTAACTTTAAGTAAATAATATTCCCAATGCGAATCCCAAACTCTATTCCAGCAGAAATCGATAAAATCACCACTGTTTAAGGTGATACTGTATATTTTCTTTAATTGGTATATGGTACAGGTATATGGGCCACCATATGTTCCGGGTGCGGTATGTGTGCCAATACTGGTATAACCTGCATCATTGTTAGCAATTAAAGCAACCTGAGTAGAAAGATTTTTAATTATATCAAACTCTTTTCTATCGCGGCCCATGCTGGTGATATCAAGGGTAATGGTTGCTGCGGTGTTATCTGTGCCGGAATGTGTATAGCGCAGGCATGGTGTATTTAAATTATTAGCAGAAGCAGTATCACCACCAGTATATACAGTGCCATCGCTTTCTATACGGACAAATTGTGTTGAGTCAGACGGTGAATACCATGCGATTCCCAAAGTATTTCGTCTCATTTTTTGTGGTGGGTATGTGGTAAGGTTTAACGCTTTGGCATTCATCGATGTTGTTGCCATGTATGTCCATGGGCCATTAGGATTTTGACTGCGGGAGAATTGCTTAACAAAATCATCAGAAATGGTGCAGAAATCGGCAATGGTGCCAAAACTTACGTGGCCATCACAAAATGACGCACAAAGTTTGCCACTATGTCGCATGTTTAAATCTGCTCCCTGTGAATCATAGGCTACATTGTAAGCACGTGTTGCCGGTGTCGAGGCAACACTGGTGGTATTTCCATCTGCTGCCAGTAAGCGTTTTGTCGGGTCACCCAAATCACCCCATGACTGATCAGCTACAAAATAGTTGTAAGCATAAGCATTGACTATATTTTTTCCGGCTGTCGGGCAAACTAATACACCCGGGTCAAGGGCTAATTCACTCCAGACATTTGAGTCAGATGGCAGTGTCTGGTCATTATCCTGTGTATACATCAGCATAGACGCGCTTATCTGTCTCAGGTTACTCATACAGGTTGTTTGTCTTGCTTTTTCCCGTGCTCTGGCAAATACCGGGAAAAGTATGGCGGCTAGGATTGCAATAATGGCAATCACGACCAGTAATTCTATTAATGTAAAGCCTTTTCGCATATTAATACCTCCAATTTATAAAGTATTGTACCGTTATGGTCCCACTGCAGTGGTAGCCGTAAATGATGTAATGGTCGCAGTACGACCATATTGGCCTGAAAATGAAATCAGGAAACCAACCTGTTGTATATCATCGAAAGTAACTTTAGCTCCAAGACCACTTGGCGGGTCAAATACTGTTGGGGTTGGGTTCCATGTTAGCCATCGTGCATCAGCAACGTTGTCGATAGAAGGACTATATAATGCAAACGGAGTATCTGACACATAATATTGACTGCCATTTTGAACGATAAATTGCATGGTTATGCTGGTAAAACTGTCATTTCCCCCGACCATGGATATTGAACTTAATTTACCCATGGATACAGTGTTATTAGCACAATTATTAATGAATTGGTCTTTGCGCCATAATCCTGCAAACCAACTGACGGTAAGCGTTCCTGATTGCTCTGGTCCAAAGTTCAGTTTGTTAGCATCCACATAGAACTGATTTACAAAAGGACTGGAACCGGCAGAGTTTGCCATCCGGATACCGCCATACAAAAATGGCTTACCACCAACAGTAAAGAATTGTCCACCGTTATCAGTGCGGAAGTTATATAATTGCAGATTAGCAGTATTGACATCGCGGGTACGGGTAAAGTTTACCTGACTGGCGGTAAGTTGTGATGGCACATAATTTACAAATGGTGATGCCGTTACTGTTGAGGTATTAACATGACCGTCAAGATAACTGGCGATGGTCTTGCCTGAATGTCGATTTAAGACATCATCAGATGTAAACGCGATATTTGGGAAAGATGTATTTGACAGACCTTTTCCATCCGCAGTTACCCAAAAAGTTTCAGGAGATGCGCCACCAGGCAGGCTACCCAGTGATATTCCACCGCATGCGGCACGATAAACATAGGCGTTGGTGGTATTTTTTCCTTTGGAAGGACAAATTAATACGCCGGGATCAGGTTTGATAGCGGTCCAGATTTGTGCAGTGCTTGGTAAAGTTTCTTCATGATCCTGGGCATACATTTGTACACCAGCAACAATCTGTCGCTGAT